>NZ_JBFTNV010000011.1:0-198307 GCF_056397645.1 Rhizobium sp. 05L429
AGAAATATCATCGAACGTGCTTTCTGTCGCCTCAAGGACTGGAGGCGTGTCGCAACTCGATATGACAAGCTCATGCTCAACTTCGCGGCAACTTGCTACATCGCCGCCATCGTCATTTGGTGGGCCTGATTGAGTCTGGAGCCTAGAGCGCTGTGCGTCCATTCGGACGCACAAAGGACGCTCTAGCTTTTTGAATCTGCGCATCGGGCTTTCCGAAAATCGATTCAGATTTTCGGGCCGATGCTGTAGCGGCTTCGGCCGCTGTTTTTTCACGCGAGCGAGAAAGACGCGCCGATGGCGAAACTCTATAATATGCAGCGCGTCCAGGGCGTGGTGATCGTGCCCGACGGCACGCACATGTTCAACAACCGCCCTGTCATCGGCATCCGCGATGTCGGCGACACCACCCTGTTCGTCGACAACAAGCCAGTCCCGGGTGTCGAGATCGTCACCAATGGCGCGACCGTCTATAACGACCTGCCCGTGCTCGGCGCAGTCCGGATATCGGATGGGCGCAGCCTCTACGGCAATGCGCCTGTTATTTCGGTCAAGGGTGGTGGGGCACCGGGTTCCCTATCGGATGTTTTCCTGACCGGGACGCCGATGAACACGCTCGAGATCACCGTCCAGCCCGCCACCTATAATGTCGTCCCCGCGAGCATCAGCCGGCAGATGCAGGTTTCCGACGACGGATCGACCGGATGGGTGGATATCGGCAGTCCGTTCAGTGGAACAAAATTCACCTTGGGAACGCTGACGGGGAAATACCTGCGCGTGATCGAGACCGCGATGGCCGAGAGCACGGCGATTGCGACAACCAGCGCAGCCATGGGGCCGGTCGTGGCCTTTGTCGCGCTGCCAAGCATCCCGCTCGCAGCCGGCGCCCTGCTGGGCGCAACGGGTGATAGCTACATCGCCTACAACAACATCGATTTCAGCGCCAACATCCCCGACACCGCAGCCGGCCGCGCCGGCTTCAACATCGGTATCGGCCTGATCGAGTGGGTCAAACGTCTCGACCCCCGCTTCCGGGCCGATCAGTGGTTTGATCCGACGTCACCGCTGGCGCTGAACACCTCGGGCTTCAACAACGCGAAATCGGCCGATCATCTTGCCTTTTCAGGCGCCGGCTTTCTGGGCGGGATCGTCCCCCGTCTCGACGCCTTCCTGCTTGGCGATTTCAAGGCCATGATCTTCGAAGGCGGCTCGAATGCCATATCATCGGGCGATGACGGCCAGTCCTCGCTCCGGTATCTGATCACCAAGTTCGACGAGGGTCTGTCGAAAATCCGCAAGGCCGGCAAACTCGCCATCGTCGTAAAGGTGCCATATCGCGGGGATTGGCCTGCAGGCGACGACCGCCATGCCAGGCGTATCGCGTTCAACGCATGGATCGCCACCCAATCCACCCGCGATGGTATCGTGGCTGTCGTCGATCTCGACACGGTGCTCGCGCCTGGCGGCGTCCCCGATACGACCATGTATCTAGACGACAAGATACACCAGAGCCCGAAGGGCGCCCGCGCCATTGGCGAGGATATCCTCCTTCCGGTCATTCGAAGCCTCTTCTCTGCCGGAACCTTCATCGACCTCAACCCGGCCAACAATAACCTTGCTCCGACCGGCATATCGCAGCTCAATGGCGGCATTGCCGGGACATGGGCCAATACCAGCGCGAACCGAACCGGCACCGGACAGGTCGCAACCGGGGTCGCGATCAGCGTCCTGCGCAATGTCTCGGCCGTGGCTTCGCTCGTGGACATCGGTGGAGGCTATAAGGCCCAGCGCATCGACTACACCCCGCTTCAGGTCGATATCGGGGCCTACTTCGAGCTTCTCGCGCAGTCCATTTCCGTGCCGTTCACCCTCGATCAGACGAAATGGTATCGCGCAATGTGCGAGCTTCAGGCGTTCGACGGCACGCCGGCTTTCATCGAATTGCGGTCCATAACCCGCCAGGGCACGACAAACCGCTCAAGCGGTTTCAGTGGCTATCGGCTCTCCTCAGACACTTTCGTTCTCGGCAACGGGCGCCCCGGAACGTACAGGCTCATCTCCGAACCGTTCCGATGGGATGCGGCCTGGGGAACCGCCGACCGTGTCGGCATCGAGATCCGCATTACCGGCGACCGCACCGCACCGCCATCGGCCATTCAGTTTTCGAAGATCAAGGTCATGGAAGACGTCGATCCTGTTGCGCTATGGGGGTTCGGCGCATAGCACCACCTCTTCGTCTCTTGAACGGAAAAAGGCCTCGCTGACGCGCGAGGCCCCCCAATCCGGGCAGAATACTCATAGGCAATACCAGTATTGTTTGAAGTTGCGGTAGATCGCAACCTGCTAATTTTTACGTGTATGAAATGAGGATAAAAGCCGCCGCTGACGCGCCGCTATTCGCTGGCCGATCCAGGCGGATCGTGCCAGCTCGCGCGCGCAAACCGCGCAAAACCGATTGACCAGCAGCCTGCGGGTGCTACCGTGGCGTCCATCGGGTCGCTGGAGTGCATGAACGGATCGCTGGAGGATGTGATGAACTCTTCGAGAATCTGGCTTGGACGACACAACGAGGAATTCGCCAGGAGCTTGCCCGCAGGGTCGATCGTGCTTGATGCTGGAGCGGGAAGCCAGCCCTACAGGCACCTTTTCGGCCATTGCATCTACGAGGCCGCCGACTTCGAAATGGTCGACAAGGAATATGCGAAGTCCACCTATGTGTGCGACCTTTCAAATATTCCCGTAGCCGAAGCCAGATTCGATGCCATCGTGCTGAACCAGGTCCTGGAGCATCTGTCGGACCCGGTTGCCGTGCTTGAGGAGATGTACCGCGTCCTCAAGAATGGCGGGACGATGATTTGCTCTGCACCGCTTTTCTACGAGGAGCATGAGCAGCCTTACGACTTCTTCAGATACACGCAATTTGCGTGGCGCCATCTCCTCGCGAATGCGGGCTTTGAAATCATCAGCCTGGATTGGATGGAGGGATATCTGGGAACCGTCGCCTATCAGATGGAAACGGCTTCGAAGCATCTGCCGCGCGGCGCAAAGAACATCGCGCCGGGCGCGCTGGGGGTTGCAGCCGTTCCGCTGCTGGCATCCGTGCGTATGGCATGCAGGCATCTGGCCCGGGTATTCTATCGTCTCGATGCGCGGCAGAAATATACCCAGTCGGGTTTTCCGAAAAACTACATCGTCGTGGCAAAAAAGGCATTTGTCGCCAAGCAAGCCGCTTAGAGCGCCGCGTGTCCATCGGGACGCACCAGCGACGCTCTAACTTTTTGAATCTGTGCATCAGGCTTTCCGAAAATCGATTCCGCCCTTTCATCGAGCTGTGACGTGACGGCCCAACCATCGCCACCATTGCGTCCAATGTTGCATCCGGTCGCCTTATCGCGGCTATCCCGGAGCTGGCGACCAGCTCGATCACACCTGATGACGGAAGGCTCGCATTGGACAGCACACGCCGGAACCTGATCGTCGGCCTCTCGGCGATCTCAGTCGGCAGCATTGCCGCTTCCTTGACCGCGGGCGCCCGGCCGGCGCTCGCAACGCCGGTGACTGCTGCCGGGAATGCTGCCCGGAACGCTGGAGGGCAGACGGTGCGCCGCGCCGTCGCCTATGGCACGAATGCGGGTTATCAGAAGGATACATCCGGTTCGCCCCAGATGGCCTTCGTTCGGCGCAAGGAATATTTCCTGCCCTACAATGTCAAAGCGGGCGAGCTGATCGAGTTTTCCTTTCCGCTTTGGACGCTGGAGCGTCCGCCGCACAGTCCGGTCCTCGAGGTCGATCTCGCCGAAGCCTATGATTTCATGCTGTCGATGGAATATCCGTTCAACGACAATTCGGCATCCTCGCCTGACCTCGCCAATCGCTATCGCTGCCTGAACACCAGGGATGACAAGGCGATCTATTCCTATGTTCCGGGCCAGGCGGAACGCATGATGGTGTTTGCGGTGAAGGCCCCGGCCGACATTCCGGCCTTTACCGCAATCGGCGGCATCCTGCTGCACGAATGCGTCGCCGGGCGCTCCGGCGCGGTGAAGAACAAGGCCATCAACAGCGTCGTCAATGCCTCGACCTTTATCGGCCGCCGGGACGGTTCGTTCAATGCGACGACATCGCTGATTGCCGACGATCCGACGATGACCCGGACGACGTTCCACGCCGCCAATGCCGGTCAGACCGGCAATCCCGGCACCATGCTGGTCGGCGCCATCAGGATCGCCGTTCCCGCACATGCCGTTGCCATCATGTCGATGGGCAACTCGAAGCTTCAGGGTGCCAACGAGGGTACCGCCGGTTCCGGCACATTTGGCGATGGCGGCGGCGACCGCTGCGGCAATACCGGCTGGGGCACGCGCCTGGCATACAAGCTCCGTCTCGGTTGCGTCCAGATGTCCAGAGGTGCCGACAGCTATAACTATCAGCTCATATCAGGTGTCAGTCGCCGCATGGAGTTTGCCGCCTGGTGCAATCCGACGCATCTCCTTCCCTGCGATCCGCACAACGACACGTCGCAGACCTCGACACCGGCCTGGTCGAAAAAGACCTGGGCGGTCGACGACACCTGCAGGGTCAACGGCAATGCCTATATCGCCGATGCCGGCGGCGCCTCCGGCTCTGTTGCGCCGAGCGGCACGGGCAGGAACATCGTCGATGGCGACGTCCGATGGACCTTTATCGGGCCGGACGACATGGCTTCGACCGCCGGCATGTCGCTTGCCGGCAAGATGCGCAAGCTCTTCCGGCAATACAGGGCTGCGATGCCTGACGTGAAGATCATTCCGCCGACGCTCACGCCCGACACGACGTCAAGCGTCAACGCATCGGCCTATACCTATGACAGTGGCACCGGCGCCCTCACTCTCACCATCCCCGACGCTTCAAAACTCCTCCTGAAAAGCAACGTTCGCGTGGCCGGCCTCACCCCGAAAACCTTCAACACGAGCTGGAAGAACTACGCGCCGATCGCGGCCATCAACGGCAACCAGATTACCGTGAACCTGCCCATTGGCCTCAGCTCTCCCATCGGAAATGCGTCAGTCAACCTCACCTGGAGCGATCCGAGCTACCAGAGCCCAAGGTCCGGTTATGCCGCCCATGTCAGCTTCCGCTCCTGGATCAACCGGTTCCTGCGGACGAACCCGAACGGAGCGCTCGACATGGTCATCTGCGCGGATGCCGGCAAATGGGGCGAGGCCGGCAACCCGACGACTCCGGCGGCAGAAACCGGCGCATGGGCTGCCCTTCCAACCGACGGCGCCTCTCCCGGCGGCGCGTTCACCTCGGACGGGACACATGAGACATCACAGGGCAACGACTATATTGCCACCAGGCTCGCGGCCGACCCGGCTCTCGTGCAGGTATTGCAGAAGGCCGATTAGCAAATACGGGAGCATGCTTCGCCGGCATGCCCGCACAGTGTGACGCCCGTTATATCTTTTTATGGCGGTCCGGGTTAGGTGATGAACGAAGGATCAGAGGTCATACCGCAATTCTTCCCTGTCGCGTTTGCAGCATCGGCAGGGGATCAGTGAAGATGGACAACAGGAAAGTCCATCGGCGCTGACGAACCGCAACAGACTTGAGAAAGCCGCTGCTCAGGCGAACGCTCGCCTGACGACAAGATTCGATGAAACCATTGAATTATCTACTGATGATCTTCGTTGCACCGCCGCTCGTGGCGCTCGTGCTGGTGCTTCTTTTCATGATCGTCCCATGGCCCGGCGATCAGCGCGCGGACCCGCGCCCGACCGGAACGATCGGCGTCAGGAAAGGCGACAGGATCGGCAGCCCCGGCGACAGGTTTGCGCCTGCGCGATCCGGCGGTGACGTTCAATAGGATTGCCGGGCGCGCGACCGCCCCTCGCCCTCTTGCCCCCTTGTCCGTCTGCTCTCAGCGCTGCTTCAGCTCGAGCCGGACCCTGTAGAAATTCTGGGCGTCCGTCATCGCTTTCACGTCGCATTGCTTCGTGCCGACTGCCACGGTCGCGATCTCGCTGACATCGGTGCTCAACCAGATCGGCGCCGCGCGCGTGTAGGAACGGCCGGGAAGCGCGCGCCAGTTGGCAAAGAATATACCGACCTCCTGCCCCGCCGCATTGAGGAAGCTTGCGACGACGCAGACCTGATCGTCGTCATCGGGATCTTCGTTCCGCAGCGTGATGCGGGACATGATGGAATTGGTCTTTGGGTCCGGGCGAAAGGCGAAACTGTAATATTGCGGCCGCTTCCAATCCCACTTGTCCTGGACGACTTCGCAAAATCCATCCTCGACATGAAGGCATTGCTGCGCCGCCTGAACGCGCCAGACATAATTTTGCCACCCGTCCTGATCGGGAACGGGAGCATGATCGCTGGTGAGCAGGCCCAGGGCAATGGAGAGTTGCTTGAGAGTCGACATGCCCAATGCTGGCTAAATTTGCTGCAGCGCGCAAGCCATTCTCCCCTCGCTCCCGTCAGGATTTCCTCGCGAGTGGCGGCAAAGAAACAAAGGGATTGCTGGAATCGTAGCTCGCCTTCGGCTTGCCCTTGCCGGTCTTCAGCAATCCCGGCTCAAGCTGGCCCTTGGGGCCGAAGAGGTAAGCGCTTCCGGCGCAGAGATGGGCAAGCGCGCGGTAGTCGAAATACCGGAAGGTGCTGTCGGCAAGGAAGGCGGCTTCGTTATAGGCCTTGCCCTTGATGTCCGCAAAGCCGGTCTCGGTCATATAGGAAAAGAGAGCTTTCTTGTTCAGCTGCGCGCCGCTGCAGAGATTGCCGAGCGCATTGGCGAGCTTGACGACCCTCAATGTCTGGCATCCGGGTTGTCGAGCGGCTTCATCGCCTGCTTGACATAATAATTCGTCGCCGGATCGTTGGTCATGGATTTCTTCCAGAAAGCCGGCATTTCCTCAGCCGTGGCGAAGCCCGCCGAAACGGTCACGGCAATTGCGGCAAATAGGCAGGATCTGAAACTATGGGCCAAGCTATCCCCCGTCCGAGCAACCCAGACTGGCTTCGATTCGCCGCGTGACGCAAGGTCAAAAAACTTCGCCGGGAGACGCTTCCTCGATCGGCGACGCTGTGAGATTGCCGAACGCCGCCTGCGCCGCGATCAGGAAAACTGGCCGCGCCGGCCGAGAATCGCCTTGAATGCCCCGAGGCGGCCTTCCGCCCCTTCCGCCGAGCGCGGAAACGCATCGCGGATATGGCGCGTGTAATACCAGCCGGGCGACGTGGCGGTGATCAGGTTTTCATACACGACCGGGGGTACATTGAAATATCGGCGATGCCCCTTGAGGCGGATCTCGATATCGAGCACTCCGGTCGACGGGTCGTAGACAACGGATTTCACCAGCTTAGACGAGAGTTCCATTGTCGCTCCTGTGCTGCATCGCACAATGGAAACACTCTTAAGAAAATAGTCAAGCATTTGTATACCTTGTCGACGCGAAGGCCGTCGCCCCGTCCTCAAATTTCCGTACCCCGAATGCCTGGTGCATGATCCGCCGAGGACCCGGGGCGAGTGCATGTCATGGGGGTGACCGGCGATCTGATGGCGGTAAAAAGCGGCCCCAGCTGCGGCTTCAAGGGCTCTCCTTTTCTTGCCGCAGTGCAATAAAAACTTGTGCCGCCGCTCGAAAAATGGTCCATTTCGCTTACTTTGACGGGTGGATGCTGAAATTCCATAACCTTACGCAAACCTTAAGCAGAGGAAATTCACACATGACGAGTGTTGCCGGTGGTCGAGTCGATTGCCTCGATGGCCTGCGTGGCTTGGCGGCCCTATGGGTCCTGGTTGGCCATGCTCACCTCCTCACCCGCTTCTCGGTTCCCGTCATAGGCGATCCCGATCTCGGCGTTGATCTTTTCATCATGCTGTCCGGATTCCTGATGGTCTTCCACTATCAGCGCCGGCGCGACCGGGAGCCCTGGGAGGCCAACAGCACCTGGATCACCTTCTGGGTACGGCGCTATTTCCGGATTGCGCCGCTCTATTACGTCCTGCTTGTCGCCGCCCTGACGCTGGGACCCCTCATCTACAATGCCCGGATGGTGATCGATGGCTTCAATGGCGTGACGCCGCAGCTGGCCGAGCGCTATCTGGACAGCAGCCTGGCCAATTATCTTGCGCACCTGACCTTCCTCTTCGGTCTCAGCCCGCACTTCGCCTACAGGACGGCGCTGCCGGACTGGAGCATCGGCCTCGAAATGCAGTTTTATGCCGCCCTGCCCTTCGTCATGATCCTGGTCGGCCGTATCGGCTGGCTCAAGGGCCTTGTCGGCGCGGCCGTTGTTGGCATCGCGATAGCCTATGGGCTGGGCAAGATCGGCGTTCATTTTCCGATGCCGACCTTCCTTGCCTACAAGATGCACATCTTTGCGGCCGGCATGCTGCTCGCCGGCGCGCTGAGGGCGGACAGCGCGCGGGCCTATCAGTTTGCGGCAATCAGCGTCGTGCTGGTGCTTGCGCCCATTGGTGGCGAACACGACCTGAAGCATGAGATCGTGCGGGTGGTTCTGGTCCTGATCTTCTTCGCCTTCATCCATACGCACCGCCTGCCGGAACCAATGGCGAGAATATTCAGGCCGATCGGCGCCTGGCTGGGCAACGGCTTTTTCCATAGCCTCGGCGAGCTCTCCTTCGGTGCCTATCTCATTCACCTGATGGTCATGCAGCCGGTCATCGCCTATCTGATCCAGACAACTGACGTCTCCAATCCGGTGCGCTGGGCTCTGACCCTGGCCATCACCACGCCGATCGTCTACGGGCTGGCCTGGGTTGGCTATAACCTCATCGAAATGCCGGGCCAGAATATCGGCAAGGGCCTGACGAAGCCCCGCGCCTCCGCCTGACAGGCAACTGCGAAAGCGCCGGATAGCGCGGCCTCACGGCTGCGCCTCCTGCCTTGTCGGCGCGCAGGAGCGCGCCTTACTCGCCCTTTACCCCAAAATCCGTTTTCCGTTGAACGCACCCGAGTTCTCCCGCTATATAGGAGAAAACGCAAAATCTCGGAGACAAATATGCGGCAGGAAGATATCGAGGAGACCGTCGCCGAGAGTGGCTACAGGCAGATTCGGGCGGATATCATCTTTGGGCGGCTTTCGCCCGGGCAGAAACTGAAGCTTGAGAATCTGAAGGGCGCCTATGAGACCAGCGTCAGCACGCTGCGCGAAATCCTCAACCGGCTGACCTCGGAAGGGCTCGTCGTTGCCGAAGGGCAGCGGGGGTTTGAGGTCGCAGGCGTTTCCGTTGCCGACCTGCGCGAGATCGCCGCATTGCGGCTGCTGCTCGAAGAACATGCGCTGGAACAATCCTTCGAACAGGGGGATGTGGAATGGGAAGCGCAGCTGGTCTCGGCCCATTACAAGCTGGCGCGCATGGAAAAGGTGATGGCGACAGGCGATACCAGCCATGCCGAGGACTGGAAGCGTTATGACTGGGAATTCCACCAGGCGCTGATCGCCGCCTGCGGCTCGCGCCTGCTGATGGAAACCCATTCTTCCGTCTTCGACAAATATCTGCGCTATCAGATGGTGGCGCTCTCCTATCGCGGCAGCGTCGCCGAAGAGGAGCACAAGCAGCTTCTGGAGGCTGCCCTCAAGCGCGACAGCAAGACCGCCAAAGAGATCCTGCAGCGCCATATCCAGGCGGGCGTCGAACATGCGCTTGGCAAGGGGCTGCTATCGGCCCTGCCCGCGCAGGCCAAGCGGATGACAGCCTGATGCGCAGCGAAAGACCGGTGCCGAAGACGGCAGGCGATACCTCCGAGACGATCAGCGATGTCGTTTTCCGGCAGGTCCGGCAGGATATCATCTCGGGTGCGCTGGCGCCGGGCGCCAAGATCAAGCTCGAACAGGCCAGGGAGCATTATTCGATCAGCGTATCCTCGCTGCGCGAGATACTGAGCCGCCTTGCGATGGAAAACCTGGTGCTCGCCGAGGGCCAGCGCGGCTTCGAGGTCAGCCCGGCATCGATCAAGGAGCTGGAAGAGCTGGCGGATTTGCGCACCGTGCTCGAAACCCACGCGATCGGCCTCTCCTTCGCCGCCGGAAACCTGGAATGGGAAGGCCGCATCGTCGCCGCCCACCACAAGCTGGCAGCCGCCGAGAGGAAGCTCCTGGCAGGCGACGCCTCACGCACCGTCGACTGGGTGCGCTACGACTGGGAATTCCACCAGGCAATCGTCTCCGCCTGCAATTCGGCGACGCTGATGGCGACGCTGTCGTCGGTCTTCGACCGATTTCTGCGCTATCACATGCTGGCGCAGAGCTTTCGCGGCAAGGCGGTGGTGGATGATCACAAGCTGCTGTTCGAGCTGGCGCTGAAGCGGGATGTCGAGGGTGCAAGAGCGGTTATTCGGCGGCATGTGCAGAGTGGGGTGGCGCATGTGCTGACGAGTGGGCGGATTGGGTGAGAGTGGGAGCGCTCTGGCACGGAGACAGGGGTTACAGTTTGTTGCTGATCATAGCCTTGGTAGCGCCCGGAGCCCCCTCACCCTAGCCCTCTCCCCGATGGGGCGAGGGGACGTGCCGTGCGACGCCGTTGAGAAGGCCGAAACGGTGCGGCAATCCCTTCTCCCCTGGGGGAGAAGGTGGCCCGAAGGGTCGGATGAGGGGGCCATTGACGCGAATGGCCGATAGAAAACCCATTCTCCACAAAGGATAGGCTGACCACAATAACCCTCACCCCATCACTTTAAACAGACACCATACTTCTCACCCCGCATCCCTCGGAATCCCCTCCGGCCGCATCTGCTTCTTCAGCGCCGCAATCCGGAAAATCGCGTTCGGCGCCCCATAGCCGCGATAGCTCCGCCGCTCCACCAACTCGAAGAAGAAGCCCTCTCCATAGGTCCCGCTATAGAGCTGGAAATACTCGCCCTCCCCATCCCTGTCATAGAGAATGTTCTCCGCCTTCAGCCGCTCGGTCAGCTCCGGCTCCAGGCCAAATCGAGCCTCCACGTCGTCGTAATAGTTCGGCGAAATCGGCAGCGGCTTGAAGCCGTTGGTGCGCAAGGCTGCGGCGGTGGCGAAGATATCATCTGTCGAAAACGCCAGATGCTGGATACCGGAGCCGAATTTTTCGGCCATGAAGTGGCCGGCGAGCGTGCGGCGGTTTTCCGCGCCGTTCATGGTGATGCGCAGCGTCCCGGACTGGTTTTCGATCACCTGGCTGCGCACCACGCCGGAGGGATCGATGATATCGACCATGGGGGTTTTGCGGGTTTCGAAAATCGAGGTGTAGAAGAGCAGCCAGGTCAGCATTTCGTCATAGGCGACAGTCTGGGCGATATGATCGACGTGCAGGAGGCCGGCATCGCCGGCGTGCTTTGCATCCCCCTCCGCGCCCTCCTCTGCCACCGGCAAGAAATCGATCTCCGAAAAGCGGCCGAGCGGGCTTTTATCATCGATGAGATAGATCAGCCCGCCGCCGACGCCGCGGATCGCCGGCAGCTGCAGCTCACCCTCGACGACGGCCTGGGTGAAAGGCTCGGCATCGAGCGCCAGCGCGCGGGCATAGGCTTCGGTCGCATCCTCGACGACAAGCGCCACCGCATAGGCGAACGTGCCGTGCACGGCATAGGCGGCATTGGCAAAACCTTCGGGATCGACATTGATGAGGATGCGGATATCGCCCTGCTGGAAGAGCGTCACCTTCTTGGAGCGATGCACCGCCGCCTTGCGGAAGCCGAGCGCCTGCAGGATGCCAACCAGCTCCACCGCCTCCTCGTCATCGGTGGCGAATTCGATGAAGCCGACGCCCTTGACCTCGGCTCTGGCAGGCATCTCGATGCCGATCGGCGTCTCCACCTTGCGGCGGATCTGGTCGGCCAGATAGATCAGCGAACGGTGGCCATCTGCCGCGATCGCCCGTGTCGAGCCGCCGCGGAACTGGTCGTTGAAGATCTCCAGCGAGAAGAAACCGTCATAGCCGGTCGCCGCCACGGCCTCGGTGAATTCGGTGACCGGAAGATCGCCCTCGCCCGGCATGTTGCGGAAATGCCTGGACCAGTAGAGCAGGTCCATGTCGATCAGCGGCGCATCGGCCAGTTGCACGATGAAGATCTTTTCCTTCGGGATCGAGCGTATGGACGTGATGTCGATCTTGCGCGACAGCGAGTGGAAACTGTCGAGGATCAGCCCGACATTCTCGTGGTCGGCGCGGCGCACGATCTCCCAGGCATCGCGGTGGTCGTTGACATAGCGGCCCCAGGCGAGCGCCTCGTATCCCACCTTCAGCCCGCGTTTTGCCGCCCTCTCCCCCAGCTCGCGGAAATCGGCCGCCGCCCGGTCGAGGCCGCCAAGGGCTGCCTGCGAGACATTGGAGCAGACGAGAACCATGTCGGTGCCGAGCTCCTGCATGATGTCGAACTTGCGCTCGGCGCGGTCGAAGGTGCGGCTGCGCAACGTATCCGGCATGCCCTCGAAATCGCGGAAGGGCTGGAAGAGCGTGATGACAAGGCCGAGATCGCGCGCCATTCGGCCGACATCGGCGGGGCTGCCGTCAAAGGCCAGGAAGTCGTTTTCGAAAATCTCCACGCCGTCGAAGCCGGCGCGTGCAATCGCTTCGAGCTTTTCCGGCAGCTCGCCGCTGACCGATACTGTCGCAATCGAGGTCTTCATATCAAACAAATCCTCCTCGTTATCGGGCGCGATGGCTGAGGCCAGCGACCCTCCTCATGGCATTATGGCGAATGTCGTGAGGATTTCAATTCAATTGACCAAATGAAAAGTCTCATATGATTTTCAAAAACTATGTTGATTTATGGGTGACCCTCTGGCAAACATGATGGGGAACAGTCGGGAGAGGATGACTGTGAGGTCGCGTCTGAAGCAATTTGGCCGACCGCCAAAAAAGGAGGAGAATTCCAATGCTGAAATCGTTGCTGACGCGGCGTGGCGCCATGCTGGGTGCCGCCGCTCTCGTGGCCGCCATCGGGCTTGCAAACCCGGCCGCTGCCGTCACCCCGGATGAAATCAAGGCCCGCGGCAAGCTGATCGTCGGCATCCAGGGCGACAATCCGCCATGGGGCTTCGTCACCAGCGCCGGCAAGCAGGATGGCTTTGACGCCGATATGGCCACGGCCTACGCCAAGGAACTGGGCGTCGAGGTCGAATTCGTGCCGCTCGAAGTCAATAACCGCATCCCGGCGCTGACATCGGGCCGCGTCGATGTGCTCTTCGCCACCATGGCGATGCTGCCTGACCGAGCCAAGGCCGTGCAGTTCAGCCAGCCTTACAATGCCAATGCCATCGTCCTGATCGGCCCCAAGAACAAGTCGATCAAGACCAATGACGATATGGCCAACATGACGATCTCGGTCGCCAAGGGTGCCGCACAGGATACGCAGGTCACCAAGAATGCCCCGCCGACCGCCACCATCCGCCGCTTCGACGGCGATGCGGCAAGCGTCCAGGCGCTGGTGTCAGGCCAGGTCGAGGCGCTCGGCGGCAACATCTTCTACATGGACCGTGTGGAAAAGGCCCGTCCCGGCGAATTCGAAAACAAGCTCGAATTCCAGAAGCTCTATAACGGCGCCTGCACGCGGCTCGGCGAAAAGGAACTCAACGCCTCGATCAACGCCTTCATCGACAAGATCAAGGCCAATGGCGAGCTGAAGACGATCTACGACAAGTGGATGAAGGTGCCGGTTCCGGAATTCCCGAAGAGCCTCGAGGGCATTTCGTTCACGGCAGGCTGAGCGACAGGTTTCTGACAATCCGAGTACCAAGGCGGGCGTTCCGACGCCCGTCCACACCACCCTTATGCCCAAGACCAAGCAACTAGCATTGCCCCGTTCGAGGTGCGCGACATGACCAGAACCATCTTCGTCCTCAACGGACCGAACCTCAATCTGCTCGGCGAACGCGAGCCCGCCATCTACGGCTCCACGACGCTTGCCGACATCAGGCAGATGTGTCTCGCCAGGGCCAAGCCCCTCGGCTTTGCGATCGATTTCCGCCAGACGAATTTCGAGGGTGAACTGGTGGAAAGCATCCATCAGGCCCGCAAGGAGGCCTGCGGCATCATCATCAATCCCGCCGCCTACACCTTCACCTCGATTGCCCTGCTCGATGCCTTGAAAACCTTCGATCCGCCGAAGATCGAGCTGCATATTTCCAATGTCCATGCCCGCGAGGAGATCTATCATAAGTCCCTTGTCTCGCGCGTCGCCACCGCCATCATGATCGGCTTCGGCGCCCGCGGTTACGAACTGGCGATAGAGGCCATGGCAGGAATGGTGGGAGCGGCAAAAGCAGCATGAACTATCAGCTGGATTTCACCCCCGTCATCGATGGCCTGCCGAGCCTGCTGCTCGGCTGTCTCGGCACCTTCCTGCTCGCCATCTGCGGCATGGTGCTTGCCGTCATCATCGGCATCGGCGGCGTGGCGCTGAGGGATTCCCATATCAAGGCGGTGCGCTGGCTGGTGATCGGCTTTGTGGAGATCATCCGCAACACGCCCTTCCTGGTGCAGATCTTCTTTCTCTTCTTCGCCTTGCCGCTGATCGGCATCCGGCTGGACCCGACGCCGACGGCGATCATCGCGCTCGGCATCAATGGCGGCGCCTATGCGATCGAGATCATCAGGGGCGGCGTGCAATCCATTCCGGGCGGCCAGATGGAAGCGGGCCTGGCGCTCGGGCTGCACAAGGTGCAGGTCTTCCGGCTGATCATCCTCAAGCCGGCGTTGCGCGCCATCTACCCGTCGCTGACGAGCCAGTTCGTGCTTCTGACGCTCTCGACCAGCATCTGCTCGGCCATCTCTGCCTATGAGCTGACCTCCGTCGCCCAGCGCATCGAATCCGACAGCTTCCGCAGCTTCGAGGTCTATTTCACCATCACGATTTTCTACCTGATCATCTCCTGGCTGATGATGCGCCTCTTTGCGCTCTTCTCGGCCCGTTATTTCACCTATCCGGTCAAGTGAGGGCACCATGGGCAGCGAAGAATTCATCTTCCTTCTGATCGGCCTGAAATGGACCGTGTTACTCTCGGCCGTCGGCTTCGTCTGCGGCTGCATTGCCGGCCTCGGCGTGGCGCTCGCGCGCACCTGCGGCATGCCGTGGCTGGAGCGGCTGACCTCGGCCTATATCGCCGTCTTCCAGGGCACGCCGCTGCTCATGCAGCTCTTCGTCACCTATTACGGGCTGGCGCTCATCGGCTTCAGGCTCGATGCCTGGGAAGCGGTGGCGATCGGCCTCACGCTGCATGCCAGCGCCTATCTCGGCGAGATCTGGCGCGGCGCAATCGAGGCCGTGCCGCGCGGCCAGACGGAGGCGGCCAAGGCGCTCAGCCTCAAATATGTCTCGCGCATGAAGGATGTGATCCTGCCGCAGGCGCTGCGCATATCCCTGCCGGCGACGATCGGCTTCCTGGTGCAGCTCATCAAGGGCACGTCGCTCGCCTCCATCGTCGGCTTCACGGAGCTGACGCGCGCCGGCAACATCATCTCCAACCAGATCTTCCAGCCGCTCACCGTCTTCGGCGTCGTTGGCATCCTGTATTTCCTGATGTGCTGCCCGCTGACCATTTTCGGCGCCCGCCTGGAGCGGCGCTTCAACGCCGCGCACGCGCGCTGATGCCGCGATCTCACGAACTGGACCAAAGACCATGACAGCAGCACCCGCTCCATCCCCCAATCAGGTCACGCCCAATCTGGTCACGCCCAATCTGGTCACGACTGGCGAAACCATGATCACCATGAGCCATGTGGAGAAATGGTACGGCGCCTTCCAGGCCCTGCACGATATCAACATTACCGTCCACCGGGGGGAGCGCATCGTGCTCTGCGGCCCCTCCGGCAGCGGAAAATCGACACTGATCCGCTGCATCAACCATCTGGAGACCTACGAGAAGGGCGAGATCCGCGTCGGCGGCATATTGCTGGGCAATCAGGCCAAGGCGATCGACGCGATCAGGCGCGAGGTCGGCATGGTCTTCCAGCAGTTCAACCTCTTCCCGCATCTCACCGTGCTGCAGAACTGCATGCTGGCGCCGATGCGCGCACTCGGCATTTCCAAAGCCGAAGCCGAAGAACGCGCCCGCACGCTGCTGGCCCGCGTCAAGATCGGCGAACAGGCCGATAAATTCCCGGTGCAACTGTCGGGCGGCCAGCAGCAGCGCGTGGCGATAGCCCGAGCACTCTGCATGCGGCCCAAGGTGATGCTCTTCGACGAGCCGACCTCGGCACTAGACCCCGAGATGGTCAAGGAAGTGCTGGATACGATGATCGGCCTTGCCGAGGAAGGCATGACGATGATCTGCGTGACCCATGAAATGGGCTTCGCCCGCCAGGTCGCCAACCGGGTGATCTTCATGGCGAGCGGCGCAATCGTCGAGGAGGCGGCACCGGCAGAGTTCTTCACCAATCCACGCCATGAGCGCACCCGCAAATTCCTCGGCGAAATCCTGCGCAACTAGCCCGCCCCGCGGCTTCAGGGAGAAGCTCCATGTCAAAACGCCCCCTTGAGATAGCCGTCATGGGCGCCGGGCTGATCGGCAAGCGCCATATCGAAGGCGTGCTCGCAGAGCCGCGCACCGCCCTTGCCGCCATCATCGACCCCTCGTCCGCCGCCCGCGACGAAGCCCGCGAAAACGGGCTCCCCTGGTTTGCAAGCCTTGCCGAAGCACTGGCAAACACGCGGCCCGATGGCGTCATCGTCGCAACGCCCAACCAGCTGCATGTGGCAAACGCTGACGATGTGATGGCAGCAGGCATCCCCGTTCTCATCGAAAAACCTCTTGCTGACGATGCCAGGGCAGCCGCAGGCCTTGTGAGCCGTGCCGAACAGGCCGGCGTGCCCATCCTCGTCGGCCACCACCGCCGCCATAATCCCATTATCAGGCAGGCCAAACACCTCATCGAGAGCGGCCGGCTCGGCCGCATCCGCTCCGTGCACGGCAGCTTCTGGGTCGCCAAGCCCGATGACTATTTCGAAGTGACATGGCGCCGCGAACCGGGCGCCGGGCCGATCTTCATCAACCTCATCCATGATGTCGATCTCTTCCGCCATCTCTTCGGCGAAGTCGAAAGCGTGCATGCGATGGAATCCAATGCCGCCCGCGGCCATGCGGTCGAAGACACCGCCGTCGTGCTCCTGCGTTTCGAAAGCGGCGCGCTCGCCACCCTCAGCGCGTCGGATGCCGTGCCCTCGCCCTGGAGCTGGGAGCGGACCTCAGGCGAAAACCCCGGTTTCCCCCGGGAAGACCAGTTCTGCTACCAGATCGGCGGCACCGAAGGCGCGCTCGCCATCCCCGATCTCACGCTCTGGACCAATGCCGGCCGCCCCGACTGGCGCGAAAAACTCACCGAAGAGCGCCTGCCCGTCACTCCGGCCGATCCGCTGACTTTGCAGCTCCAGCATTTCTGCGATGTCATCGATGGGACTGCCGCGCCCCTCGTCAGCGGCCGTGAAGGGCTTGCGACCCTTGAGGTCATCGAGGCCATCAAGGCGTCCGCCGGCACGGGAAGGACTATATTCCTAAAAGGCGAAACCCCATGATTAGCGGCACCACACGGCTGATCGCCCATCTCGGCTACCCGACGGAAAGCTTCAAGGCGCCGCTGATCTACAATCCCTATTTCGAGGAACAGGGCATCGACGCCGTCGTCGTGCCGATGGGCTGCCGGCCGGAAGACTACCCCGCCTTCCTGAAGCTCGTCTTCCGCCTGTCCAACATCCACGGCGCCCTCATCACCATGCCGCACAAGATCCCGACCCTGGATCTGCTCGACGAAATCTCCACCAACGCCCGCGTGGCCGGCTCCTGCAACGCCATCAAGCTCGGCAAGGACGGCAAACTCATCGGCGACATGTTCGACGGCGAAGGTTTCGTGCGCGGCCTCAAGCGCAAGGGCCAGATCATCGCAGGCACCAAAGCCCTCCTCATCGGCGCCGGCGGCGTCGGCTCCGCCATCGCCGCCTCGCTCGCCTCCGCCGCCATCGGCCACCTCGCACTCCACGACGACAACGAGGCCGCACTCGAAGGCCTGAAAACCCGCCTCAACACCTACTACCCCGCAACCAGGGTCACCACAGGCTCCAACGACCCGGATGGATTCGACATCGTCATCAACGCCACGCCGCTCGGCATGCGCAAGGACGACCCGCTGCCGCTGGATGTGAACAGGCTTTCGCCCGAGATGTTCGTCGGCGAAGTGGTGATGAAGGAGGAGATTACGCCGTTTCTCGCAGCCGCAAAGGAGCGAGGATGCGGGTATCAGGTGGGGACGGATATGCTGTTTGAGCAGATACCGGCTTATTTGGAGTTTTTTGGGTTTGCCACGACGACTGCGGAGCATTTGCGGCGGGTGGCGCGGTTGTAGAGAAACTCGCCAATCAATAATGGGCTAGTCGTAGATGCTCACCCAGCATAGGCGAAATAAACTTTGCCCCGATCCGGATCTACAATCGTGACACTACCCCCCTTTCCATAAAAATAAAATGAACCAGTTGACCGGATCGACCGGTTGGCTTCGTTATCGCGCCCTCCTTTAATCGGGATCTCGAAGCCGTATTTTCCCAGGAATTCGAGTATTGTGGGAGGGTGGTGGTCAAAGGGCGGTACGGCCATCATCTGCGGATCGTCGTCGTAGGGATGCCATCGGTCTACTGCTGTCTGGTCGCTCGAGTCGTCAACGGGAGTTTCACGCCATGCTCCCTTTGCTCCCTGCAGCATATCGCCCAACCGGCTCCCCTGTTTCCGTGCCCAGTCTGCGCTGTCACCGGTCAGTCGATAGACAACGAAACCAGTCTCGTTGTCTCCGGGCATGAAACCGACGCCCCAGGTTTCTTCCAGGCGGTACTCGATCTCCGCCACTTCGAGCGGTTCGGGAACACGTGCGAGAATATAGTTTCGCTCGCTAATTTTGATGGCAACGTAGGGCAATACGATAGCGCCCAGACCAAAAGCAATAATGAGACCTCGCAGCGCGAACTGGTTCGGATGCGTCCATCGCCAAAGGCGGCGCAACCCAAGAAAGACGACTGCGATAGCGGCTATAACCGATAGAACGCCCAGGGCGAGCACGCCCAACATAGCACCAACTAACAGCATGCTTGCTCTTTTGTCGTCCAGGAGGTGATTGGAATTCTAGAAGCGCTGACGGCACAAAGCCGAGTATCCCTAACAACGTTCTGCGATGGAGGCAATGTCCGCTAATGGCGGCGCAAAGGGCCATACCCCACCGCCTCATCATCCAGAGTAAGTGCGGCGATGACTTGCAGCGAGAGTGCACTATTCTATCCGCCAAATGGGCATCGAATTTTTGAGCGCGGCCGCGACGTTGGACGGCTCAAGCATGACGGGGTGTTAAGAATATCAAATGACGACAGAGCGGGACGAGAATAACGAGCTACCGAGAAAAACGCAGAACCCACGAGACGATAGCGTTGGGCCCTGGGGAGTTAGGAGCAACGAAAGAGATCCGCCTGCACCTCCTTGGGACGTACCATATGACCAGTATCGACGCGTCTACTCCGAAATGCAGGTTCTTAGGGATTTCTATAAGATCATGAGATCGCTTTTTTCGCGGAAAAATGGCGCTTGAGATGAAGACTCGCTCGCTGTCTGATCCCCACCCCCCCTTCATCGGGCGTTGACGAATGCTCGCCGGGATTCGGTGAAAGCAGTCTGCAGTTTTTCAATCATCTACCAAGTCAGATCGCAGACGAACGAGCTTTTGTTTCCTTGCCGGAGAATGTGGCCAGCCAACCTTCTTACCGGATCCTCACCATTCTCGTCCAACCCAGGCTCGGGCATAACGTCAACTTCTTCGTCCAGAGCAATCTTTAGGTGAACGCCCGTCTTGGCAAAGATCGACGACCTGACGGTCTCAGCATCGTTTTCAAATTCGATCATATAGAGTCCGCAGGTGAAACAATCACAATGTCCGCCCAGTGGAATTTTTATTGATCGGTATTTGTTCCCGTAGAAGGTTCCCCTTGTCTCGAATGCTGCAGAAGTATCTTCTCGCTTTTTACATTCGTTACTGACCTTTGCTTTTTTGACATCAAGATATTTCCTAATGTCTACAGCGATCCCCTCGGTGACGAATTTTCTAGTCTCTCCGTCGATGAAGAGTTTTTGCGGCTCTGGAAGGCAGTCATTCAAACTCGGAAAAACCAGTTCGGTCCAGTCTGCTGCCCCAGCGCCAAACGGAAGCAAAATAGCGACCGCGGCTGCTTGCAATACTTTTCTCAAATGCATCTTTGTTAACCCCCGCGTCACGTCGGGCCGACGATTACGTTAAGTTGAAATCCGAAGCTAGTCCTACCACCCGATCATCATTTGCTTCGCAAACCGGCGATCGGCTATGAACCGCATAAGATAATCGGCCGATCGATTGCGAGGCGCTTGTGAACGGTTCTATCAAGCCACGGAATTTGCTGATTCCTCTGTCCTTAGTTATTTTTATTTGTTCCTGGTTTCTGCTCGGCGTTTCGTCGTCGATTGTGGTGGGCGTTTTCAATTTCGTTCCGTCTGCCGAGTGGGTGGCAGAGACAAATCTTCTGCGAACTATCGCGGGCTCCCTGTCTGCGGCGCTTTTTGTTTGGGTTTTTTGGAAAGGCGGCAGACAGCTTGGGGTGAGCAGACTGAAGCGCCTCGTCACCATCATAACCAGCCCGTTTGTCGGTTACTTTGTGGGAGGCAATATCCTGTTAATTTGGCCGATGCTGCTCCCACTATTCGTAGGCCATGAAGTTGCGCTTCCTTTTACTGTACAGAATGCAACCACTTACGGTGGAGGGATCTGCCGCGCTCCCGTCCACTTGGAAGACATGCCTTTTCTTATCGGCCGAGTGTGCAACGTTCCTCAGAGCATCAGATCAAGTTTGAGACCGGGCATTGGCATCGTCGTACGCGGCTGGGGAACGCATCTCGGGGTATATGCGCCTGACGTGAGCCTAACCCGGACGGACCTCTAATCGTCAAGGGCCTCTGTCCGCAACTCCCCACCACCCGATTATCGATCGACCTCAATTCGCGGTCGATGGCGGCTGCGGTTTCTCAGCCTCATCGCTGCAGAACGAGAGTTGAAGCCTTTTGCAACTGGCCAGCGGATCTTCATCCCGCGGTCCCATCGCATGACCAAGCGTTATCAGTGTCGCCAGAACGCATTTGAAAAGAATCATGGATGCTCCCTCGGCAACCGGTGAATTGTCGAGGTGTATCCAGGCTGTTGCAATGGAGCAATAACCCCACCGCCACCCCATCATCAAACGGTGATTGACTTCAAGATTGCAGCACGCAAATTGATATGATCGGGGGATTAGAAACATGTCTTTGAAAGTGCTTTTCCTTGCTGCGTTCGCGTTGTTCGCTTCAGCAGAGGTCATGCTGGCCTCAGGTGACTCAAGTAGTTCCGCGGTGGTGCAGGACCCTTCCTGCAGGGATGTGAATGGCGCCTATCTCAAAACACACGGCTCGGCTGCCTTTCATGTGCTTATGTACCGACGAGAGGATGAGAAACCGTTCATGGAAACGGTTGTCGATAAGCCATACGGTTATGAACGACAGATTCGCGGCGGTAAGTGGACCTCATTCAACCCGGAAGTCTATCCGATCGATGACATGGGACGAGGGCCGAAGTACACTGAGTGCCGCTTCGTCAGAAAGGTCATGCTGAACTCAATATCGGCGAAGCATTATAAGGCGCTGTGGCATCGTTTCCCGAATGAGGCTCGCTCCGACATATAGATTTCAAATGCTGATGGAAGAATCCTCAAGATAATCCGAAAATACCAGCGGTGGGAGTTTTCGTCCGATATAATCGTGGAAACCTACGATTACGACGCAGCGAACTTTAAGCTGCCAGAGCCAGAAGAAGTTCAGGAATGATTGGGGGTACCAGAACGGCCCCCTGCCTAGTGCCCACCACCCCATTATCATCTGATGGGCACTCCACATCGTAAAAGCCTCGGGTCCTGTCCGGCATCTGGCGGCGACTTTTGGGCTAGCGAACACCCCTCACCTCAGATGTGTCATTCACCGCGCAGACGCGCAGTGACTGGATCTCTGTGACGTCCCTGGCACTAGCACCAAG
The DNA here is from genome assembly GCF_056397645.1 of Rhizobium sp. 05L429. Taxonomy (NCBI): domain Bacteria; kingdom Pseudomonadati; phylum Pseudomonadota; class Alphaproteobacteria; order Hyphomicrobiales; family Rhizobiaceae; genus Rhizobium; species Rhizobium sp. 05L429. The sequence goes on from NZ_JBFTNV010000011.1 coordinate 22,034, forward strand.
ACACAGAGATGACGATGGAGAGGTAGCCAGCCGCTGCCCTTGCCGCCGACTTCCCACTCTTTACTCCTTACCCCTCACCTACAACTTACACCCCTTCGAAAGCGCCGCACTCTCCATCGCCGAAACCTTGCCCTTGGACACCGCAACCTCGCCTTCCTTGTCCCCACCGGCCACGCTGCCGATCGGCACTCCCACCAGGAACACACCAAACGCGTCGCCATTGGCCGCCGAGATCTGCTGCTTCGAGAGGCCGTCGAGCTTCACCTTTTCCTTGCTGTGTTCGCTAGCGATCTGCGGACAACTGAGATTGGTGTAGGCCTGCATCGGGATATCGGCCTGCACGATGGCGTCAGGTCTTTTCGCGCAGGACGTGAGCGCTGCGGCAAGTGCCGCGGCGAGAATGAGTTTTTTCATTGGACAACCCCAGTTGGCAGGCGATTCCTAGCATTGCCGCCCGCCTGGCGCGAGTAACGCGCAAGAACAACCACAGAAGAATTCTCAGGCGCGCCCGTTGGCCTGATATTGGCGAGGGCGATCTCCTCACCCAGTGATGGAGGGAGAGCGGCGGCTTTGAGCGGGCAAAATCATTGCACCTGTCACCCCTCGACAGGATGCCTATCGCAAGCCCCCATGAGCGCGCGTGACCGCGCCTCCACCTAACCCTTTTGGATGAATTGCGAATCGGCTGCGCCGCGACGAAAGTGCATGCGCGGCGGTAGTAGGATTACTAGGACCGAAACCGATGCGGGGGGCTCGCCGAGTATTGAGTGGGAGCCCTTCATTTGTTTCCAGGCCGTGCTTTGAACGGTGCGTATGGATGATCAATGCCGCTTCCGGCCGGAAGCGAACACACCTCATCATGAAGAGATAGCGAACGCCCCAAGCCGTTGGCCGCCTCAGCCGTGGGGCCTGTCAGCATCGCTGGTTATGGTCATGGTGATGTGGGATGCGGCCATCGAACAGGGCCGCCGTGCCGCGAGAAATCAGGACCGAAAGAGGCCGAAACCTCCTGATTTTGAGGCCAGTTACAAGGGCCGCCACTCAATACATATGCGAGCCCTTATACCTGCTCAGTCCGCCAAAAACGCGTTAGGCGCGTGAAATAATCATGGATGGGAGCAAGAGTCGCGTGAAAAGTGCGTGACACGCCGCTACGCCCCTATCCACCGGGGGGAAGGCGTCGCACGAGAACGCAAAGGAAGCCGCCGAGGGGCATCGGCGGCTAACAGGAGAAAGTTGAAAAGGGTGCGCCGGGTCAGGGTCAGACACCCTTTTCGCGCTGAATTTTTCAGGGTCAGCGGGAAAGTATGTAGCAGAGAGCGGATCGGCTTCAATCGGACCAAAGTCCGATGCCCGACCCTTTCCGGCAAGGCGCACTTTCGGGAAGCGCTATTCATCCCATCGATACCGTCTCCAGCCTGGCGGGCCCGAGCGGGCTCCTGCCGCCAGCGCCTTGTGCAACGCCTCAAAAAGCAGTTAGCTGCGCCAGTTGGGTACGCTCATTCCTGCACGGCCGGATAGTATCGAGACGATGCCCGTGCTGAAACGCGCCCGCATTTCGAGGGAAGTCTCGTGCGCTGGTCCAGACCCTTAAGACTGCATCTCGGCGTTCTGGTCGTCGCATCGCTGCTGTGCACGTCGATGCCGATCATCTGGCTGGCCTTCAGCCGCGGCAGCGATGCCGCGGTCAGCGCCGGCGTGCAGCAGATGCGCGAGATGAGCCTGCGGCTGATCGAAGGATACCGCAATACGCTGCAGGGCGGCATGGAGGCGGTGGCGCTGGCATCGACCCTGCCGCAGCTCGCCTCCCCGCCGCCTCGGGATATCGAGGCGAAACAGGAATTCCTTCTGGAAGTTCTGCGAAACATCCCCAATGCCACGAGCATCTATACCGGCTATCCCGATGGCTCCTACCTGCAGGTCATCAACGCGCAGAGGCAGGATGTTCGCCGCACACTTGCCGCACCTGACGGGACGGCTTTCGCGATCAGGACGATTGCCGGGCGGGAAACCGCCGATGTCATCTCGACGCTTCGCTTTCTCGACAGCGAGGCAAGAGAGATCAGCGGGCGGGACATCGACTATGCATCCTTCGATCCGCGCCAGCGCCCCTGGTATCAGGCCGTCATCCAGGATGGCGCGCCGGTTTCCGTCGGCCCCTATGTCGCCGGAACCCTGCAGGTGCCGACGCTGACGATCGCGGCACCCATGCGGGGCAACGGCCGGGTGGTCGTCGGCATCAACATCCATCTGCAGACCGTCAGCGCCCTCCTGAATGCGCAGGGAATTTCGCCGCGTGCGCGCGCCTACATCATCGATGCCGGCGATGATCTCGTCGCCCATTCCGACCCCGATATCATGAGCAGGATCATCGCAATATGGTCGAGAGCATCGGGTGCGTTCGATGCGACGGCCAACGGCTTCGACACCAGCGTCGAAACCGTGGCGAGGCTCAGGCGCGATCCGGCCTTTGCCAATGGCGGCCTGGCGCGGATCGAACTCGATGGCGAACGCCAGCTCGTGCAGATCGCCCCCGTCGGCGTCTCCGGTCTCTTCAAGGGAAGTGTGGCGGCCATCGTCGTGCCGATGGAGGACCTGGTGGCGGAGGCGAACCGTCTGCTCGTGCGCAATCTGCTGATTGCCGCCGCCTTCGTCATCGCGGGTGTCGCCGCATCCGTGCTGCTTTCGCGCATGGTCAGCCGCTCTCTCTATCGCCTCGCCGACGAGGCGCGCAGGATCGGCGATCTCGATGTCAGCGAGAAGGCCGTCTCGCATTCCTGGATATCGGAGATCAACACGCTGGCGAGCGCGCTGGCCGCCAGCCGCCACGCCATCAGCCAGTTTGCCCTCTATGTCCCGCGCGAAGTCGTCCGGCGCATCGTCAGTCCCGAGGGCCGAGCGGTCGTCAAGGCGACGCGGCAGGATGTGACCGCGCTCTTCACCGACATCAGGGACTTCACCACCATATCCGAGCGGAATTCACCCGAAGACGTGGTCGATACGCTATCGGCCTATTTCGAACTCCTGAACACCATCGCCGAGCGCAATGGCGGCACCGTCGTGCAATATCTCGGCGACTCCATCTTCGTCATGTGGAATGCACCCGTGCAGGATGACAGCCACGCCGAACACGGCTGCCGCTGCGCGCTCGCCATGAAAGCGGCGATCGACACCCTGAACGAGGAGAACCGCCGGAACGGCCGCCCAGAACTCTTCACCCGCTTCGGCCTCCACACCGGCCCCGCCGTCGTGGGCAGCTTCGGCGCCATTTCGCGCCAGCAGTACACGGCCATGGGCGATACGATCAATGTCGCGTCACGGCTGGAAGGGCTGAACAAGGACTTCGGCACGTCGATCCTGGTGAGTGCGGCTATTCATGACGCGGTGGGAGATCGCTTCGAGTTTCGGCCGCTGGGTCTGTCACAGGTCAAGGGGCGCGCCGAGAGGGTGGATTTGTGGGAGCTCGTCGGGGAGAGTGACGGCCAGGTTAGCCGGCGCAATGAAAGACAGAACCTAAAGTGACTTGGTAACCCTGACTGGCTTGCCCCGCCTGCGCATCGGGCCTTGGACGGAGGGAAGCATTAAGGTCCAGGTTTTCCACGGGAGACGCCACTGTTCTGCTTCGTGCACGATGGGAGGCCAGAACCCACACCGCCCGATCATCATTTGATGGGGGTCAATGGCCGCTATCGAGGCTCACACATTCAACAGCCTCAAACGAGCTTCTTCAGGACGGCCAGCGTGATCTCGCGGCAGCGACGTGACGTCAATCGGTCGCCCGACCCCGTTCTAAAGATAACGGCAGTCGCGTCCTCCGGCGCTTGTGGCAGATCGAAGACAATTCGTCCAATCCAAATCGCGTGGCCTGGCATCGCGCGATTGCAGACACCCGAGAAGCCGGAGTACCTGAAAGATCACGACACGTTTAGCCGACCACTCCGCATCGCGACAGAATATCGTCGACAACGGAGGCAAGCGGCAGGGTGGCGTCAATGGTCGTGGCATTCTCCGGATTGTCTTCTCTCGTTGCATGCAGTCGCAGAACAACGTCCCGTTCGGCCGGTTTCCCGCCGAACTCGTCTTCCGGTCTGCTGGCAAGCCGGTTCTTCAACGTCTCCAGGTCGACATCGAGAACGAAAACTCCGTCAAACAAGTCGATAAAGTGATGAGAATTCCTTGAGCCGCCGCAGAAGAAGGAGACCGGATGGCTTTTATCGGCCGCCAGCGACCGGACCCTGCCGACATCCCAAAGGTGGTGCTTGTGCGCGAAGGTCACGTCGAGAATGTTCTGCTCCAGCGCAGCACGATCTAGCGGTTCGCCCGTCTGCGGATCGCCTTTGTAAGCCAGCGCACGGTCGCCGTGGATAACGTCGTAGCCGCGCCGCTGCAATTCGGTGGCGACTGTGGTCTTGCCGGTCCCGGAAACGCCTTCGATCAGATAGTTCCTGACACCCATTTCGCTCTCGTTCGATCAACCGGACGCTCTCGGCAATCGCCAAATACCCTTGGCGCCGAGCACCCTCGGGTCAACTACCCCTAGCGCCTTATGCGCAGAATTGTAATGGATTTCCGACCCTTCAATTCTAACGGTTTGCCAAGATCGACCGTCCAGAAACTGCGTGGGAACTGGCGGCTTAATCCGTCCCGCAATCGAGCTGCCGGAAGCACGGGAAAACGGAAAGAAGATGCCGAGGGACGTGGGCGGCTTTTTAGAGGAAGAAGTTGAAAAGGGTGCTCGGGGCCAGGAAGAGACACCCTTTTCGTGCTGATTCTGGAGGCATCAGCGGAACAGAAATTAGCGGGCGGATCGTGGACTTCAATCGGACTAAAGTCCCAACCTCCCCGCCATTGTCGAACGATGTTTCAAGCCCGGCTTCTCACCGGTCGCCGGGTCGTCTGCACCTGCTCGCATTCAATGAGCTCGCCGCTGTCGCGGAGTTGCAGGATCCCGAGCTGGACGACTTTGATCAGATCCGCCATCCGCTCGCCGCGGCTATTCTGGTACTCGTCCAGGGTAGGCGTACTGAGCGTGACATCGGTCAGCCCGGAAATGCGGTTGTCTTTCACTGCTTTGGCGCCGAGAGCCCAAATCCGGGCAAACAGCACCCGGTCTGATTCCGTGTTTGACATGATAATCCACTAGCTGGTCCCCGACCGTGAAATCCGGCGGGAGAAAGGTGACGCCGCCGTTGCTGCAGATGTGCGGCGGACGTCGTTTTTGTCGAGGATGGGCCTACGCGGCTCAAGCCGCATACGGACCCGGTCAGTTGATGATCTGGATCACCTTTCGCGACGACGGTTCGACGATGACGCGCTCGTTGTTGACGATTGCATATGAATATTTCGAATTTTCCGGAACCGGTGTCACGACGACGGCTTGCGGAAGCGGCTGACCGACGACGACCTTCTCCTTGACCACGACGCGGGTCGACGGTGCAGGTGCCTCACGGACATAGGTGACGACCTTTTCCGGCGGCGGATCGATCACCGTGCCGACAATGGCACCAGCAACACCACCGACGGCAGCACCAACAGGGCCGCCGACGATCGCACCGGTGACTGCGCCGCCTGCAGCGCCGTTAACCGTCGAAGACTGCGCGAACGCAACGCCCGACATCAGGGCCGCGGCCGCGGCTGCACCTACGATAAGTTTGGAATGCATCTGATCCTCCTTTTGTTCAAGCGGCCTTTTTGACCGCTGCCCAACCAACGACAGGAATCCTTCGCTGTTCCCGCCATGCGACCTCAGTCCGGGGGTGACCCAGACTAAGGTCGGAGGTTGGGAGGGGCGCTCTGAGATGGCGATATCTGGGAGTTGGTTGGGGTGGCGGCTAGGCTAGCCGGCGGGACGAAAGCGAGACGCAATGAATCCGGTCCCGCAGGCTGAGGGAAGCGAAATCGATTTCGAAGCAATAGATACCGCCAGACTTCCACCGCCCATAGCGACAGCTGGACCGGCGGCTCCTCCAAAGTGGCACGAACGTCTCAAGCACTTTCAGGGAGCGTGCCCTGAGCGTTCGCCCTCATTGACTGAGCGATATCGCGATCAATCGCAAACAATGCCGTAATTGACGCGATATTCTTCCAAGGGCTCTTTCGGACCGGCCAGTAGCAATAGGCAAGCGGTATAATTTCCCCTCACCTTCCCACCCTCGATATAGAGCCAGTCGAAAATATCGGACTTCTCAAACTCGACGCGATCACCGGGCTTGATGTTGTGGATATATTCCGGCGTATCACCAAGAATAGCGGTAAAATGGTCGTCTGATCGCTGTATTTGATCGACCCACATGAATTCGACCTTCTGCGCCGTCTGATCATCCGTCGTCAGTGCCACACCCTCAGCCTTGTCTGCGCTCATCGCAGAGTTGACGGAAGCCGCTCCCTGACAACCCGCCGCATCATCATCCCCACCCCCACGCCGCCCAACCATCCTTGAGTGGGGTGTGCTTTCATTGAAAAAAAACATGGTAGTCACATAGCATCTGGGGCGTTCTTAAAGTATCGGGAGGGGATATGACGGTAAGGTTTTCGCTGTTTTTGATCGTGGGGCTATTCGCTACAAGCGCGTCCGCACAGTACGTGTGGCTCGACGAAATAAAGGCTGTCGACCCAGTGCTTCATGCGGTCCTTAAAGACCATGCGCCCGAAGCGGGAAGCATTGATCGATTGTTGCAGGCCGGGGACGAAGAGGCCGCGCAAAAAGAAATGGCCGAAGTCCTCTGGAAGTTTCGAAATATCGCATTCTCACAGACGAGTTCCGCAGCGGCGGTCGCGGTGGTGAAGAGTATAAACGAGGTGATCGACGCCCTCAGCGAGAGCTATCCGCAGGGTTGACTTGAAGCTGCTCATCAACATCTGTCCTTGAAAACGGAGTCAATTCTCGACGAGAAGCACGTCTATTCGCAGTACATGGAGTCCCAGCGCCTTGCCTATGAGGACGGTAAGAATCGTGAGCCAAAAGCCAGGATGGACATCGCCGAGATGTATGAAGTGGTGACGAACGATTTAGGACTAAGCGAAGCTGAGATTCACAGCTTGAATGACCTGGAAAGTATGCCGGCCCCACAGGTATGCTCGTTGCTGAAGAAGTTTCTCAATATTGAAGCCGTCCGAGAAGACCAGCGTGGCCAGTATGCGAGAGCCAATATCTCATCAAAGAGAAAGTGACGTTCGCGTCGTAGGTCATCTGCTTACCACCGGAGACCCATCACCCCATCGTTAAGTGATAGGCATCCAACGCCCGCCCCCGCCAGCGAAAACCACCCGAACTCACACGACATCAACGAGCACCCGCCCCTCACGACAGCGCAAATATCCTCACCTCCCGCGCGATCCCCTGAAGCTCCTCCATCCGCGACACCGAGGTGATGCCGCTGTCCCGCAATATTTCCGAAACCTGCTCGTTGCCGACAACGGCCTCCGTTGTCAGGATCACCTGCGGTTCGGCAAGTCCCTGGACGCGGGAGGCGATATTGACGGTCTGGCCGAAATAGTCCTGCCGGTCGTTCATGCTGACGGCAAGGCATGGTCCCTCATGGATGCCGATCTTGAGGAGGAGATCCTCGCTGCCGCGTTCGGCGTTCAGCCGCAGCATTGCTTCGCGCATCCGGAGCGCCGCCGACACCGCCCGGTCCGGGCTCGGGAAGGTCGCCATCACGGCATCGCCGATCGTCTTGACCACCGCCCCGGCCTCGGTGGCGACGATCTCGTGCAGGACCCGGAAATGCGTGCGCACCAGATCGAAAGCGGCGAGATCTCCGACGCGCTCGTAAAGAGCGGTCGAGCCCCTGAGATCGGTGAAGAGGAAGGTCAGGCTGGTGATCTTCAGGCGCTGGTCGACGTCGAGCGTGTCGGTCCGGTAGATGTCGCGGAAGCTCTGGTTCGTCAACAGCCGCTTGGCCGTCAGGAACGGTCGCCTGTGGCCGAGTATATCGTGCAGCTCGTCGCCGGCGATGCAGACATTCGGCAGCACGCGGCGATCGGTATGGTTTTCCAACGTCAGCCGCAGCAGGCCGGGGCGAAGCGTCAGCGTTTCGTTCGGTGCATGGCCCTGGCTGAGGACCATCGACAGGGTCTGGCGCTCCTCGGTCGGCTCGCCCTGCACATCGATGAACTGCGCCGAATGCGTCACCGCATCGAAGATGATGACGAATTGCGCCGGCAATTGCAGCGAGACGAAAGCCTTCTCGCCGGGATCCAGCTCGATCATTTCAAGCTGAATGCGCGAAAACCGCGCCTCGAGATCATCGGGCAGATCGACGCCGGAGCTGAAGAAGACCTGCCGGTAATATTCGAGCGAGGACAGCCGGTCGGGATCGTGGCCGGCAATCCTGCGCACGCGCGGGCTGACCGTGAAGGTGACCTCGACCATCTCGTCGAGCGTCGGCTCGTATCCGGCCGCACACAGCGCGCAATGATAGGCCTCCCGGTCGACTGCTTTGAGGCTGGCGCCGGTGTCGAGCACGCCGCCGCATCCCGGGCAGAGCACATTCCAGGTCATCTCGAAGGCGCCGATGCGGGCCGCATGCAGAAACGCCGCGATCACCTTCTCCTCGTCGAGATGATGCGCCTCGGCGAAGGCCAGCGCATTGATGCGGTTGAGTTCGCGATCCGAACCACGCCTGACCGCATTTTCGATGCACTCGACCGCCTGCGGGTCGGCCGCCTGTCGCAGGGCTGTAAAAAGCACGTCCACTTCGCTCATCAGACAGGTCTCCGTGCACGGAACGCCACGGATGATAACGCCGCCGGCAGGGCGGAATTATATCACGGAATCTCATGATAGAAATCGGAACGCCTGGATGCGGCGCGGCGCCGGATCGGTCGCTTCGGAGCGTGCTGAACTGATCCTTTGCCGATCGGGAGCGCGTGCCTGACCGGCAACAATTATGCCGATTTTTTTCAAGGTGGAGTTGATATCAGTCACTCGCCGTACAATTGATACGGCAATATCAGGGGGCACTTTATTGGCCGGCTTATTGGTTGCTGGGCACCCGATCCGGGAGGGATGATGCGGAAACTCAAGCTTCCACAGGCTGTAAGCCTTGCGATCTGGCTGATCCTCGTTCCGGCGCTCCTTTTCAGCCTCGGTCTATGGCAGGCAGAGCGCGCTGCCGAGACCCTGGCACAGTCGCAGGGGTCGTCGGAAGGGCTCAAGACGACACTCGCTCAGCGGCAGCAGCCACTCCCAACCTGATCACGCCGGACCCAAAAAGAGGATAACAAAATTGCAGCAGCGAAAGTTACTTAGGATCGCATCCACCCTGGCGGTCGTCGCATCCCTGTGGTGCGCGCCGTCCCTGCAGGCGCAGGAGCCGGCGGGCGGTGTGACATGGTCCAAGGATCCGGCCAGCCATTGCGAATTCGTGTCTCCCGTGTCCCTGACGACAGGTCCAACATACTGGACCGGCGCGTGTGCTGATAACAAGGCGTCCGGACCTGGAATGCTGCGACGCCGCGACGGCGATCGCGCCGGGCCCGCTTTTTATGGGGACATGCAGGCCGGAATGCCCGTCATCGGCGTGATCGACGACGAAGGCTATCGTGTCGGCCAGTTCAAGAATGGCGATATCGGCGGCGATGCGGAACTGGAATCGCAGGTCAGGCTCGACGCTTTCCGCGCGGCCGCAAAGGCAGCCCGGGAAGTCGCCGCGCTATATGCCAAACAGGGGAATGCAGCCTCGTCCCGCCACTACGAAACCGTTGCGCAGCAACTGGACATGCAGATCGAATGATTGTCCGGCACATCGGTTCCGCGGATTGAGGCTGCTCGTCAGATCTCCTCGGTAAACGTCTCCACCGTGATCGCGAACACGCCGATCCGGTGCCACTCACTGCGGCTGGAAACAAAGGTTTCCTCCGAGCCCATGGAGATCTGAAAATCGCGGCCGATTGAATCGCGGAACTGGCGGGCGGGCGAATCCCATATGCAACAGGAGCGCTTGAGACGGTTCAAACCCACGGTCCTGGCGAGATAGGCTTCGGTGGCAGCCGCGTACCGGCCGGACAGGCGGTATGTCGCCTGAAGCGGTTTGCCCTGCCGATCCGGCGCATAGCTGCACCCGACATATGACACATGAGCGGGCTTCTTCTGCATCTGCGCCAGGAAATCGCCGCAATCCCGCGCCGTCACCTTGGCTTCCGGGATGCGGGCGGACGCCGCCATAAGCGGCGTCGCGACGGCGCTACCCAAAGAGCATATGGCAAAAAGACAAGCGGCGAGCTTCATATCCAACCTCGACTGCGCCGCCCGGACGCCCTTATAGATGGCATGGGCCTTTATAGCGGATAATCGATTTCGGGACAGATAAGCCGGTCAGGGTGCGTACCGGCTGAACACGAAGTCGCGGTTCTTGACGATCGAATGACAGGCAAAACAGGCCTCGGGCATTGCCGTGGCGGAGGGCTTGCCATTGTCGAATTCGACATATCCCCAGCCGCCGGTCGACGCATATTTTTTGGCGTCCTTGATCATGAACTGCACGCCGTTCTTGGGCGATCCGGCGACGAAGGATTGGGGAGCGCCAAAGGCTTGCCTGCTTTCTTCCAGCGGGTGATAATCCCAGGCCAGGCGCGCAATGATCGTACCGTCAGGGTAGGTAGCGGCCCCTGCCCGAAAGGCTTTCATCGCGACATCGTTGCCGAGGATGGCTCTGATATCGTTGAGCTTGCCCTCTTCATGTGCCACGGCGATAACAGGCCAGTCGCGGTAACCGCCAGGCATTTCAGCCAGGGCCGGCATGCGCGCGGCATCGGCCTCTCCGGCTGCGGTGGCATTGTAACCGATCAGACCGGTCACCAGACCAACCGCCAACGACACCACGATAATCTGCTTCATCGAAATACTCTCCTGCCATCAAGCGACGAAGCGATCCTGGCAGATATTCCGGCAGGCGAAATCATACTTTGATCTAGGAGATCACGGATGAGCGAATGCGCTTATCGTGTTGGCGATGAAAAGCTGTTGGCAGCCGGCAGGCCATCAAATGGGAATGGCCAATGCCGCAGCGACGGATATCCGCCAAGGGCCCCTTGCCGGCTATGGACGCGCTCGCTGTCATTGCCCCCTCTTCGCCATGTGTCTTCGTATTGCCCTCAGCCGAGTTCCTGGGCAAGTCCGATGAGAAGCCCTTCAGGCCCACGGATGTAGCAGAGCCGATACGCGTCCTCATACCGGACGACTTCGCCGACGAGCTCGGCGCCGCGCGCGCGCAGCCTTTCAAGCGTGTCGTCGATGTCATCAACGGTGAACATGACGCGGAGGTAGCCGAGCGCGTTGACCGGGGCATTCCGGTGATCCGCGATGACACGGGGCGCGAGGAAGCGGGAGAGTTCGAGCCGGCTATTGCCATCAGGCGTGCGCATCATGGCAATCTCGACATGCTGATTGCCGAGCCCGGTGACACGCCCGGCCCATTCTCCTTCGATCGTCGCCCGCCCTTCGAGCGTGAGGCCGAGTTCGGCAAAGAAATCGATCGCCACGCCGAGATCTTCGACGACGATTCCTACATTGTCCATTCGCTTGAGCGCCATGTTTCCAATCTCCAGGATGTTGTTTCAATCAAGGAAATGACGGATGAAGCTCCCGAAAACCGACATTGCCCTGCGGTTTTTTTCAGACGGCGCTCAGCCGCCCAGAGCGACCGCGATTGCAACCAGAAACAATCCGAGGCAGGTCATCGTGATTCCTGCATAGAACGGCCGGCCACCTGAAAAACGTGCCCATGCATAGCCCGTCACAAACAGCAATACGATCAGAAACAGGTTGCTCGCTCTCAAGGCACGGTGGGCATCGTCGATCAGAAAGAAGGGGATGACGGCAGGAAGGGCGGTGGCCGAGACCAGCAGAAAGATGGCAATTGCCGCAGACAGATCGTCTTTCGTCAAGGGCACCTTCACCGGCTCGGCGCGACCTGTGAGCGCAAGCAGCGACCGGTAAAGCGCCTCCGCGTCGGCGGGTTTTGCGGAGAGAGACGTCCCTTCGACTGGAAATTCTTTCGCGAGTACTGCGAGTGCGGCGCCCTCGTCCCTGGCCGCCCTGACCTGCCGAAACAGGCGCAGACGTCTGCTCCTGAAAAATGTCGTACCGAGCGTGAACAATACGGCGTCGATAATTCCCCAGGCAACGTTGCATCCGATTGTCGCAACCACCAGGTCGCGCACGACAAGTCCTTCCTCGCGCAGGACAAGCCTTGAACCGATGGTCCAGGTCAGCGCCATGATCAGCCCGAAAAGCACCTCGCCGAGCGCATCGCCGGGATCGAGATTTTCGAAGATAGAAAAGATCCCCTTCGGTTTCATCGAACGGTTCCCGCACCATAGAGATCATCGTCTGCTGTTCCGGCAGCCCTCCGGTCGCATCGGATAGCGCTTCGGCACGGGCCAGGTCGCAACCGGAGAACTATGATCGAAGTGGCGGATCTCTTCATTGCTTTGAATCAAGACCCAGACAATGAGCGCTTGTCGCCGATCCGATTGGAAGGGGATAACAAAGAAAAGGCCGGGCCTGAAACAGATTCCAGACCCGGCCTTTCCCTGGCTTGGATGCTTATTGCTGGATATCGGGCTCGACGAGACGGGCGAGATTGCGCAGCGATTCCTGCCAGCCGAGATAGCAGGCCTCCGGCGGGATCAGATCGGGGATGCCGGCCTGCACCACATTGATTTCGGTCCCGACCGAGACCTTCGTCAGTGTCACCGTCACTTCCATTTCGCCGGGCAGATTGGCGTCGTCGAATCTGTCGGTGTAGCGAAGCTTCTGGCCGGAAACGAGTTCCACATACTCCCCTCCGAAGGAATTGCTGTGGCCGGTCGTGAAGTTGCGGAAAGACATCCTGTGTGTTCCGCCCACGATCGGTTCCAGATGGTGGACCGTGCAGGTAAAGCCGTTCGGCGGAAGCCACTTGGCCACGGCATCGGCTTCCAGGAAGGCGCGATAGACCTTGTCCGGGGTGGTCGCCAGGACGCGGTGAAGTTTGATTGTGCTCGGCATGATGATTCTCCCTTTGTATGAACTTTGGCAATGCCTCCAGGACGAACTGCGTCTCGCCGATCCGACACTGCGATTAATTTTTTTGCTCCCGCCCTATCGGCGATCATAGACCAACCTTTCGAAAATCACGACGATGACCAAGGTCGTGAACGACCGGGAGCGCCTTCCCGCCACTCCTCACCCTCCAACCTCCCGCTACGTCATTGCCCTGTCTCCAACCCGTCCTATCTCTTGCGCGGGACGGTCAGCGAGAGAGGATGCGACGACCAGCTGCTGATCGGCTCGAATGGCGGGCCGACGGCCTATAGCTTCGTCAGAGGCGATTATATCTCCATTCCCTTCGTCTTTGCCGGAGACTGGCTGAATGAAGTCCGCGTTCTCGGCCGCTCTTTCGAGGCGTTCATCGAGGCGATCGAGCACGGCGACGGCTGGTAATGGCCGGTTGCCTGCCGGTCCGGCTTGCGGCTAATCTTGCCTGATGGCGCGAAAGAGAAACCAAGACGTCATCTCCTGGTATCAGGCACCGCCGCCCGATATCTGCCCGCTCTGCGGCCGCATCGTGCCGACCGAGCAGCGGGACGAGCATCATCTCGTGCCCAAGAGCCGCGGCGGACGCGAAACGCAGATCCTGCACCGCATCTGCCACCGCCAGATCCATGCGCAGTTCAGCGAGGCGGAGCTGGAACAGTCCTATCCGACCGTCGAGGCCCTCCTCGCCCATCCCACCATCCAGACCTTCGTCGCCTGGGTGAGGAAGAAGCCGCCGGGCTTTTATGACGGCACGCGGCGCAGCAACCGTCGGCGGGAGTGAGGGAAATGGTATTGCCACTGATCATCGACCGCGCGGAAAGCCCTACTGTGTGATTTCCCGGGATTATGTGGCCGATGCCTGCCGCACGGCGGCTATCGGCCCATTACGGCCGTTGTTCCCCAGGACTAGCGCTGTGCCAGAAGAGGGCGCAATGCGTCGAGCAGTGCATTCGGGGAGACGGGCGGGCCGTCAGTCTCCCATGCGTTTTGAAACTCGGCGATTTCGATGCCTACAAATTCATGTTCTGCAATGACTTCGCAGCAGGACTGAAGATCATCGAGCGACAGGCCGCCTTCACATCTGTAGTCAGTTGGCACGATGCCCGGTTCCAACACGTCGCAATCAAGATGGACGTAGACGGGACGACCGGCGATTGCTTTCCTAAGCTCATTCGCCAGGTCGTCTTCGGGCTTGATGTGCGGAATGCGGTGTTGCGTGATTAAGTTCAGCTCATAAGGATCGAGGTCACGCTGGCCCACCAAAACGATCTGATCCAAACGCAAACCGGCTCCCAGACCTGAATCCCAGAGGCCGACGGGTCCTGCAAGTGCAAGGCCACCGAGATAGCCTGAAATACTGGCTTCCGGTGGGTTCAGATCGCCGTGGGAATCGAACCAAATTATGCAAGCGGAAGGATAATGCCTTGCCACTGCTGGAAGTGTTGCGAGCGAGACCGCACATCGACTCGTGGCGGCGATGGAAATACCGCCGCGGGCAAAGACATCGTCCAATCGCAATTGCATTTCCTTGAGCGTAGGCAGGGCTGCGTCCAGCTCTTCGCGCCAACCCATGTTCGACGCAGGCTCCGGTCTTCCGATGACATCAGGGGAAACGCCGCAGCGACGCGCCAGCTCTTCGCCTATCGCCCACGCGCCGGGTATTGCCAGATCATTGTGATCGCCTGCCCGCCCTTGAAACACAGTATATTCAGTCAGTTTTGCCAAAGCCAACACCTCCGAACATATCTCGTGGTCTTCTAGCTGGTTCTCTGGCGCAAAGCGAGGAGGCCTTCTTTTGGCGCAAAGCAGCCTTTGTGGGTTGGTGGAATTTGCTACCGGGTTTCGCGATTTCTTCGGCATCCGATCGAACGCAACCGGAGGCGCGCGATTTGCCGGCCCTGACGACCATGTCCACCGAATTCGTCATCGAGACGACCTTCCTGCCGCAGATCAAGTTCGGACTGACCACACATGCCGATGTCGTCCAGCGAGGCATCGACAGTTCAGCAAGCCCTATCGCTTCAAATGGATCCATTGCGGTCGTATTGGGTCACGCAGGGCAACTCAGGAAAATACGGTAAGACAGACGGCCGTCCAGATTAACGCCGTCCCCAATGCCATCGCTCGCCTGGCGACGGCGACTTTGTCTGCCTCGTCCTCGGCGACAGGTGTGGTCACAATCCAGGGCACGCAACCAAGTGCCGCAAACCCGATGATAGCGACAATCATCACAAGATAATCGATTGGATTCCAGCGCCCCTGATCATACACCCCCCAGTAACTCAGAAAGGCCATTCCTACTGCAAACATGGTGGCGGACGCAGAGCAAAGCCCTGTAACGGACCCGGTCGGTGCGCGCATCTTGCTTTTTTCAGGTGTTTGCGAGTTCATGAGGCAATATCCACGACGTTGGCTGTCTCTCTGGAAATATGTCAGGAATCGAGCGCGGCGTGAAGCGCTGGTGACCCCCTGGGACACCAGCGAAATTCCCCGCCTCGGGCGGTGCAACACCGCCCGAGGCCACGTCTGCTAAAGCAGCCGAACCGACATGCCGCCGTCGACGATCATCGGGCTGCCGGTCATGAAGCTTGATTGGTCCGACAGCAGGAAGAGCGCTGCCTGCGCGATCTCCTTGGCGGCGGCCATCCGCTTCATCGGATGCAGGCCGGAGATATAGTCGAGGAATTCGGGGTTATTCTCGCCGCCGGCGGGTGTGATTGTACCGCCCGGCAGCAGGCTGTTGATCCTGATACCATCGGCCGCGTAATCGGCGGCGACTGATTGCACGAGGCCGATCAGGCCCGCCTTCGACGCCGCATAAGCCCCCATCCCCGGCAAGCCGCCATTGCTGTAGCCAACGAAGGACGAGGTGAACACGATCGAACCGCTGCGCTGCGCTTTCATCACGGGTAGCTGCGCCTTGAGTGCCCAGAAGGCGCTCGTCAGGTTGGTGGAAATCACGGCGTCCCAGTTTGTCGCACTCATCTCCGAAAACGCGCCCATTTCGCCGACGATGCCGGCATTGTTGAAAGCGCCGTCGAGCCTGCCGAAGGCATCGAGCGTCCGGTCGACCAGCGCCTGCGCGTAGGTCTCGTCGCGCACATCACCGACCAGTGACACGGCCATGCCGCCCATTTCGATGATCTCGGAAACGAGCTCCGCGAGGTTCTGCGCCCGCCGTGCGCCGAGCACGAGCTTTGCGCCCCTCCCCGCAAACAGCCGGGCAGCGGCCGCTCCGATGCCGCTGCTTGCGCCCGAGATGATGATGACCTTGTCGTTGAGTTCCATGTCCAAACCTCCTGTTTTGATGGTCATGGAGGGGTAGGAAATAAGGGAACCGGCAGCCACCCGATTCCGGATCGGCACCCGCCGGCCGGCGGCACCCGACGAACGGCCCGGCGGCGAAACCTGTTAACCATCTGTCGTTCTCTAGGACCATGGTCCGGCGGATACCGGACCTCGGTCCGATGCACGCTCCGCAATTCGCACCTAACATCGTCACCATCCTGATGGTCGCCTTCCCGGGTCGGCGATCCCATGAGTTTCTGTGAAACCTGCCCTGCGAAGGAGAGACGGATGCGTATCGCAACTTTTGCGTCCATAGCTGCACTTTCGATGATCATGGCTTCCAGCCCGCTGACGACCACCGGCTTCGATATCGCCGCCATGGCAAAGGGCGGTGGAAACGGTGGCGGCAACGGCGGCGGTAATGGCGGAGGCAACGGCGGCGGTAGCGGCAGCAGCAATGGTGGCGGTAACGGCGGCGGACAAAGCGGCAGTCACGAAAATCGCGGCCACCAGAGCGGAAGTTCCCAGCCTGGCAGTTCCCAGACTGGCAAATCATCGCGCGACGGTTCGAAGTCAGGAAGCAGAGCGAAGGGCAAATCCGGCGAGGCGAAGGTGAAATCGCTGTCCGCGAAAAACGCCGCAGCCGATATCAGGCAAAGGAACCCGGCCTCGCAGCTTGCGGGCCTGAACTCCCTCAACCGCAGCTATAAGGCCTATATGCACACGTCCGATCCGCGGATGACCGCGATCGCCGCCTACGCCATGGCCTATGCCCGGTTTGAACTCGATAACGGTATCGAGCCCGCAATCGACGATCCGGTACTCGGCGACGCGGCATTGGAGGATGCGCTGGCCGCAGCAACGCGGAGCGGCGAGGTCAGCCCGGCAGCCTTCGATGAAGCCAAGACCATCCTCGGCGTCGGAGAGGCCGACGGCAAAATCGACCAGATCCGTGAATCCCTGTCCTACTCCGCCCCGACCTCGACAGGGAATTAACGGCCACTCGATCCGCCGGGCTGCATACCCGGCGGATCGATTGCACCTGTCGTGGGTTTCCCATGGGCAGGATAATCTCTTTCCCCTTGCAATTCCCGTTCGCCGCGCCGACGCGCGCCAGAGCGCCGTGCGTCCATTCGGGTGGTGCCACCGATATACGACTCGAATCTCTTTCGCCTTGCTTTGCGAAGGGCGGCTCCGGCGCAGATGCCGCTTCAGGAAATCTGCTTTGTAAGGAGCGGAACAGCTCTGTCCGCATCGACGACCAGCCAACCAAGCTTTTCGTAGAAGGCCACCGCATCCGGTGCGGCGTGAACTTCCAACCGCGTGATGCCTTTGTCGGCGGCGAGCCGTTCAAGCGCGTGCATCATGGCTCTGCCAATTCCCTGCCGCTGATACTGCGGAATGATTGCGACGAGGCGCACGGTTCCGGGGTCGGTACCCACGAGCCCGATATCCAGCCTGACAGTGCCAACGGGGACATCGTCGTAGATGAACAGCAGAGGAAGATGATTTTCCCGATGCTCGTCCGGGTGACCCTCATCATAGTCAGCCTGGCCACGCAGTTCGAAGAGAACGTGACGTCTGATCGCGTGATACACCTGCCACTGGTTTCTGTCCTGCACCTGCAGCAGCTGCATTTTCATCGCCCGCTTGCCTCCGCCATTTTGATCGCAACCTCATTTACGCATGGATTTGCCGTAGCGTACTTACCCCACCCTGTCCTGCAACAGACTCCTCTGGCCAACATCGGTCAGCGACCCATGAACCGATATTTTCTCGTCACGATCACCTGAGCCTTGCCCGTCCCGCAACACTACCGGCAACCTCTCCGAAGGAAACCTGGCCGCTGGCGCCCGCGATATTGTCCGCTTCAATTTCCGACGCGCGCCAGAGCGCCGTGCGTCTTGAAACTGTGCATTCAGGTTTTTCCGAAGATTTTCGGACCGATGCTGTTGACCCGCTTCCAGCGGCATCCCCAGTACCCTCTGGCAGGCATCAAGCCGAAACCGAAAAAACCCGCGAAAAACCTCTTGAGCCGGACCCAGCGTCATAGCTTAGAAGGGTTCCGAGACATCGCGGGAGGCTTGATGGACGCCAAGGGACGGGAAGAGAACTTGCTGACGGCGGCGCAATGCGCCGCGCGCATCGGCATGACGGTGCGTGCGCTGAGACTCTACGAGCAGACCGGCCTCATCCGGCCGCCGCGGACGGGAAAGAACTGGCGGCTCTATGGCGCCAGGGAAATTGCGCGGCTGAACGAGATCCTGGCGCTGAAGCGGCTGGGGCTCAGCCTGCAGGACATCGCCCGGCTGCTCGCCGGCCACGCGACCGATCTCGACCGCGTGCTCGCCATGCAGAACCTCGCCTTGCAGGACCATTTGACCCGCACGCAGCGCAGCCTCGCCATCGTCGACGCACTGCGGGCGAAGATGGCCGCAGGCGACATTCTGTCGATCGATGAACTGCTGAAGCTCGCAAAGGATACCAACATGACCGATACCTCAGCCGATGCCATCGCCTGGCGCCGCTATGAGCAGGCACGGCCGCGCACCGAACAGAAGATCGACCCGGCGCTCTACGCCGACTATGCCGGACACTACCATCTGGGTTCGTCGGCCTATGCGGTAAGCCTGCGCGACGGGCGGATCTTCACGCGGCTGACCGGCCAGCCGGAACTCGAGATCTTCGCCGAAGATATCGACCGCTTCTTCTACAGGGCGGTGCAGGCGCAGATCACCTTTACCCGCAATGAAAGCGGCACTGTCACCGGCCTCGTGCTGCACCAGAACGGCTATGAACAGGCAGCATCCCGTATCGATGAACGCGCCGCGACCGATCTGGAAGAGGCGATTGCCGCGCGCATCCGCGACAAGCAGCCGGTGGAAAACAGCAAGGCGCTGCTGGAGCAGGTCATCGAACAGCACCAGCGCGGCGAACCCGACTATGAGCGGATGAGCCCGCCGCTCGCCGCCCTCGCACGCGAACAAGCTGCAATGATCAAGGCCGATCTCGATCGCATGGGGTCGCTCAAGGACATATCCTTCAAGGGCGTCACCGCGGAAGGCTGGGATGTTTACGACGTGAGCTTCGACAACGGCCATCTGGAATGGAGTTTCGCGCTGGCTGCAGACGGAAAATTCGGCGGCATCTTCATTCGACCGATGATGTGACGGGTGCCGCTCTCGCCTGAAAACCCCTTCCCACAACGGCGAGGGACTAACCTCGGGCAACGCCTCAACTCCTCCCCCAAGCGTCGAAGATACGGAATGCGGGCGCGTCAAATCAAGTTCCTCCCCCTTGTGGGGAGGCGTTTGGGGCGGGGTCTTTATTTGCGAACGACAGTCGACATACGCTTCCGACTGCGGCCTCACGCCTGCTCCTCGATTTGCACCTGCTCTGCATCCGCCACCGCTCCGATGCAGGCACGACGGAGGCAGCCATTGATGAAGGCCCTGACCCGTCCCACCATTTCGTGCTGAGCAGGCCGGTGACGAGCGAGCCCGTGACATTGGCGCCCTGGCAAGGGCGAGAGACGGGATGACCTCGTCAAAAAACACCCATAAAAAAAGCGCCCAATCACCTCGTATGATTGAGCGCCTTCGACTGGACGGGTTCTCACCCGCCAAGCTGTTATTTGCCGCGTGGCGGCCTGCGAGCCTTGTCGCTCTTGCCGCTGGCGGAAGATGTCTTTGCGTCAAGCGCCTGACCGAAATTGGTGCCGCCCAAGTGTCCGCCGCCGCTGGTGTTTGCCACCTGGCGCATGGCACGTCTGAGAAGCATCGTAGCATCTGTTTTCGTCATTGTTTTTCTCCTGAACAAGCCGGCTTGAAAACAAAAAGGCCGGGACTGGCCCGACCTTTCCAGGGTTCGCATGTCCGCAGTGCCAGTACATCCGTGGTCAAAGCGGGGGTGCGAGCCGATTGTTATGCAGAAGCGAGGTTCTGCGCTGCGTTCTTGCCGCTCCGGGCGTCGCGCACCAGTTCGAACGTCACCGACTGGCCTTCGCGCAGGTCGGACATGCCGGACTGCTCGATAGCCGAAATGTGAACGAACACATCCGGCGAGCCGTCTGTCGGCGAGATGAAACCAAAGCCCTTGGCCGAGTTAAAGAACTTTACAATACCAGTATTCATAACGATTTCCTTTCAATCGCAAAAGAATTACCATCCCCGCGACGTGCAGGTGATAAATGGTCGAGCTTGAGAGGAAAGATTAGCCAATGCGCATCTTACGCAGAAACGAAGCTGACGAAGCAAATTCGATAGCCTGAACATAGGGAGTGTTTGTGTTCAGAACAAGGTATATTTTATTTTTATTAATTTTGTCGACTATTGTAGCAGCAGTAAAAAGGGCGCATCTTGGCCCTGTCAGCAGCATTTTCACGGGCGCTGTTGGTTAAGGGCGTTCACACCCTGGCCCCGACCGAAAGGAGGACTGAATGTCTTCCGCGATCCCGCCGCATCCAGTCTTGGCGTCCCCAGTCTTGGTGTCTTCACCGAGCGAAATCGTCCTTGATAGCGACGATATGAACCTGCTGACCCGCGTGCTCGATCGAGCCGGATATGACCAGGCAGTCGAACCGAAGCTGTTCGTGCACGCTGCAGCACAGATCCTTTCGCTGTTGAAAAGCGGCATCCGCCATGAAACGATCCTCATGGCAGCGCTTCAGAACGCCGGCGATTATTCCGGCGCGGCCGATCCCTATGTGAAGGGCCGCTTTGCCATTCAGGGCCTGCCGCAGGCAGGCATCGCGACGGCAGTATGATGCGCAAGAGAACAGATACGCCCGTGCGGGAACGGCATCTGCATCTCGTGCATTCGAGACCGGCCAATGCGGCCGATCTGGAATCCGAGGTGTCGGCATCCCTTCACCGCGCAGGCGGTATAGACGCGACCTATATTTTCGTATCCGCGCAGGATGGTGACGTCACCCTCGCAGGATGGGTGCCGCTCTACGCTGAGATCGACCGGGCGGCCGATGTGGCGCGGGGCGTCGACGGCGTGAGGCACGTTCTCAACGAGCTGTCCTGTTCGCTCTGACCTGACTTGGCCTTGCCTGGACTGCCCCGGCAGGGTCGCAACCGTAATTGCCTGATATCGGCGATGTCACGGGGTGAGTGTTCGTCGCCGGCTCGCACATCTTTTCTCTGGATAGCGCCTCTGGAGAAGGCCCTCCATAAGGTTGTGACATGCCGATAGAATTCGAATCCATGCCGCAGGAAGAACGCCTCGCCGTCATCGAGCTGCTGGTCGTCCATCTTGACACGGCCTCATCCGACGCGGCGGCTGCCGGCAATACTTCGCTGCATGCCGAAATCGGCGAGGTTTCGGGACGGCTGAAGACCTGCCGCCAACAGATCTCCGCCGCCGATCCGGCATCCGCCAGGTTCGCCGTCTCCGCAGCGCTGCGCCTGCTCTCCCGCCTGCAATCCAGATCTCCCGGCGCCACGGCATCTGCCCGTACGGGTTCCTGCTGACATTGGCACCGCCGGGCCGTCAGCGCGGAGCGCAACAGCGGTTGCTTTGAGCGAGGGCGCCCACCGAAATCTTCCGGACGACTTCGCTATGACCGCTTAGGGCCGAGTTTCGCCGCAACACCGATGAAACGCTTGGGCGAACATCCCACCTCCCGCGTGAATGCAGTGCTGAACGCACTCGAAGACTGGAAGCCGATAGCCAATCCGATCTCGCCGATCCCACGTGCTCCGCGGGCCAGTTGATCCTTGGCGAGCGCCATCCGCCAATGCATCAGATACTCGATCGGTCCAGTTCCCACGACCTGGCGAAACCGGGTGGCAAACGTAGACCTCGATACACCGCATAGCTTCGCCAGTCCGGCGACGGTCCAGCCGTAGGCAACGTCCCTATGTATCGCCGACAGCGCCTGCATCGTGATCGGATCGCTCAGTCCAGCAAGAAGGCCAGCCTGGTCTTCGTCCACATGCAGCGGTTTCGCCCGCAGTATTTCGACCAGAATGAGTTCAACCAGCCGCGTGACGATGAATTCGCTGGCGGGACCCGGTTGTCGCGCCTCGTTCTCGTTCATCGTCAGAAGTACTCGCACTCGATCCAGGGATTTGTCCTCCTCGGCTATGTGGACGAAGGTTGGAAGCAGGCCGGCAAGGAGGTCCTCATTGACTGTGTCGAACACAAACTTGCCCGCGTGCAGCGTCACAGGTCGGTCCACGCCTTCCCCCAGCGTCAGGCGCTTGCTCCCCGCAGTCGCCACCGCCGTTTCGCTGTCGATAGGATGGATGGATGGGTCCGATGTCATCGTGAACGGGGTGAAGGTCCGGATCAGGAAAAAGTCTCCCTGCCTGATGTGAACGGGCGCGTCGTCAGGGCGTATCAGTTGGAACTCGCCGCGCTCGACCCAGCAGAACAGAAGATCGTCCCGTTTGCGAAAGGAAAGGCTCCATCGTCCAAAGGCATCAAGACCGCCGCCCAATAAGGTGGCGCGAGGTCGTAACAGCCCTATCAGTTCAAGAAACGGGTCCATTTTGTACTATAGGTAAACTCTTCCGGGGTCTGAATTATCGACCGTGTAAAATTGGCACGTTACAAATGTGATCCATGCCGCGTCAACGCGGTGAACGAGAGATTGAATGACGAAGGAATCTATTATGACCACGCAAAGGCTCGAACAACATTGGCACGCATATCTGGCCGCATATGCTCCAATGGCTGACGAAGAACGCGAGCGGCTTCTCAAGCTGAGCGTTGCCGATGATCTGGTGTTTACGAACCCCGGCGGAGAAGGCAAGACCCGCGCTGGGCTGATAGCGCATATCGACGGTTTTCAGCAAAAGATGCCAGGAACGTATTTCAATACGGACAAGCTCTTCGTCCACCATGGCGAACTCATGGCGATCTGGTCGATGCATAGGAAGGACGGAACGAAGGTGGCTACCGGGTATAATTTCGTGCGCGCAGACAGTGACGGAAGGTTCGTCTATATGGCAGGCTTCTTTTGAAGATTGAGATGGGGTCGCCGGACTGACGCAACCTTTTTTGTTTCAGGTTGGCAAGCCTCATCGCCATTTGCGTCGGCGATCCAGGAAGGTCTGCAAAGGGCCCTGTAGCTGCCATTGGTGGCATCTGGGACATCACACCGAAATCTTCGTCATCAACAGGGTCTTTAGAGCAATTCCAGCAAAAGTGTGTAGCGGTTTTGCGTACGGAATTGCGTGAAAACAAAGAGATAGAGTATTTTCGTGATTCGAAGAAAAACGGATATGCTCTAGCGGGTTGTGCTCCCTTCCTCCCCCATCCCCTCCCCGAGCCGAACCCGAGGAGGGAACGAGGTAAGCGCCGGCCGCTGCCCCTCGCAAAACGACCGGCGCGGGTGATCAGGCGCGTGCGGTCTGGGGGCCGATCTCGGAGGCGATCTCGGTGACGAGATCAGCCGGGAAGCCGCCTTCGCGGGCGTGGCGGTAGACGGTTTCGGCGCTGTCGGCCTCGTGCACGCAATAGATCTTGTCGCCGGCGACATAGCTGGTGATCCAGTTATAGGGGCGGTCGAGGCCGGCAACGACCTTGTTGGACGTGGCGGAAATCTCCTTCAGCTGCTCGGGTGTGAGCTTGGCTGCACCGGGAACGTTCCGCTCGATGAGATATTTCGGCATGGCGACCTCCTGTTCGCGTGGTAGTGACGGGACGGACGCTATGCCGCGCGACAGAGCGCCGCATCGGGATATCTCCCCATTTTCTGCGCCTCCCTGCCCTATTTTGACACGCTGCTATTTCCAGCCGGCAGCGATGCTGGCAATAATCCGCCATGCGGCTAATCGAGCGCGCCCCCAATCTCGATCATTTGCAGTCGTTGTTGCGCGATGCCGCCGACGGCCATGGCAGGGTCGTCCTCCTGGAAGGGGAAGCCGGTGCCGGCAAGTCCTCTCTCGCCGCAGCCTTCGCCCGTGCCGTTCCCGAGGGCACGCGGGTTCTTTCCGGCGCCTGCGAGAATTTCGGCACGGCCGAGCCGCTCGGCCCCTGGCGGGATATTGCGCGGGAAGCGCGCTGGACTCTGACGCGGGTTTCAGGCGGCAACTGGATTTCCCTCTTCTCCGAAGTGCTCGACCTGCTGACGGCGGAGCGCCAGCCGACATTGCTCGTCATCGAGGATATTCACTGGGCCGATGACGCCACGCTGAACTTGATCCGCTATATCGGCCGGCGTATCCGCAACACTTGTCTGCTGTCAGTCCTGACGGCGAGAAACGACGACACGCCCGGCCAGACGCGGCTGCGGCGGCTGCTGGCCGACATCCCGCCGGCCCATTGGCTGCGCATCGCCGTGCCGCCGCTGTCGAAAGCCGCCGTACTGGAGCTTGCGGATCCGAAGGGGCTCGATGGCGAGGCGATCTTTTCCGCCACCGGCGGCAACGCCTATTTCGTCAGTGAACTCGTGGATTGCGCGGGCAGCGATTGCCTGCCGCCTCTCAGCCGCGACCACCTGCCGACAACGATCCGCGATGCCGTGCTGGCGCGTGCCGATATACTTGACGAGGCCCACAGAGAGGCGCTCTGGGCAGCCTCCACCTCGCCCGATGCCTTTGCCCCCGAACTGATCGAGGCGATCTGCGGCACCTCTGCGCGATCGGCACTGGAGGCCTGTACGGCCTGCGGGCTTCTGGTGCCGGCAGGCGGCCTCTTCATGTTCCGTCATGAGATTGCACGTCAGGCGATCGAGCAATCGCTGCCGCCGCTTCGCCGCCGCGCGCTGAATGAAAAGGCGCTCGCCTATTTCCGCCAGAGCGGCGATGCGTCCGTGGCGCGCATGGTCCACCATGCCAACGAGGCGCAGGACGCAGCCGCGATCTCTGAACTTGCGCCGAAGGCGGCAAGCGAGGCCGGAAGGCTCGGAGCCCACCGTCAGGCCGTGCGCCACTACGAACTGGCGCTCGCCCATGCAGGCGCCCTCAGCGATGCCGAGCGCGCCTGCCTCTATGAGGGTTATGCCTTCGAATGCCACCTGATCGGCCAGATGGAACGGGCTATCGCGGCGCAGACCAGCGCGCTGGCGCTCTATCGGACCCTGGGGGATATCAGGCATATCGGCGACAACCTGCGCTGGCTGTCTCGGCTGAGCTATCTCGCCGGAGATCGCAAGGGCGCCGATGCCTTCGGGCGCGAGGCCGTCGAAGCGCTGGAAGAGGCAGCAGCGCCTGCCGAGCTTGCCATGGCCTATTCCAACCTCTCGCAGCTCGGCATGCTGGCGGGCGACGCCGAGACGGCGACGCTTTACGGCGAGCGCGCCATCGCGCTCGTGACATCGGACGATATCGCCAGGCCCGAGGTGCTCTGCCACGCGTTGAACAATGTCGGCACCGCAATCTGCTGGCGCGAGCCCGATCGCGCCCGGCAGACGCTGGAAGAGGCACTGGCAATCGCCCTCGACCATGGCTTCCAGGAACATGCGGCGCGCGCCTTCACCAACCGCGCCTGGGTGGAAATCCAGCTCCATGCCACGACTGCGGCCGAAGATGTGCTGACGCGCGGTATTGCCTATTGCATCGAGCATGATCTCGATACCTGGCGCGACTATATGCGCGGTGAGCTTGCGGAATTGCTGACCTTCCTCGGCCGCTGGGAGGAAGCAGGAGCGGCGGCGCAGGCCGTCGTCGACAACCAGAATGCGCCGGCCCTTTCCCGCTATCCCTCGCTCGTGGCGCTGGCGACACTCAGAACGCGGCGCGGCGAAACAACGGACGAGCTGCTGCAGGAAATGACGAAATTCCTCGAAAACACCTTCGAATTCCAGCGCCTGTCGGCCTATGCCGCGCTGATGGCCGAGCGCGCCTGGCTCGGCCTCTGCGACCGGGACGAGGCACTCGCCGGTCTTCGACAGGCCGCCGCACTCTGCAGCGACGATGCGGCAGGTTCGATGATCGGCTTCTGGGCGCATATTCTGGGCGTTACCGGCCTTGCGCCTGACACTATGGAGGGCGACGCTGCCGTGATTGCCATGCTCAAGGGCAGATGGCAGGAAGCCGCCGATATCTGGACAGACCGCCGCGCGCCCTATCTCGCAGCACTTGCCCTGCTCGACGGCGACAATGATGCGCTCTACCGTGCCCTGACGTTACTGGAAGCACTCAACGCCACCGCCGTGGTTGCCCATGTGAAGGACATGATCCGCAAGCGCAACGGTCGGCTTGCGACCCGCGGCCCGAGGGCCAGCACCCAGGCCAACGCCGCCGGCCTCACGACAAGGGAAATGGACGTGTTGCGGCTGATCGACGAGGGCCGCTCGAATGCCGAAATCGGCGCGCGCCTGTTCGTCTCGGCCAAAACCATCGATCACCACATCTCCTCGATCCTCGCCAAACTGAACGCGAAATCCAGGGGCCAGGCGGCGGCCGAAGGGCGGAAGCTGGGGTTGCTGCAATAGGTCACGCGTTCCGGCCACCTGCCCGCACCGGCACTTCAGAGGAAGCTCCCACAATGTTCTCAAGAATAAATATACTTCATCTTGAAAATTGGCGGGCCATGCAAAGCTATTCTGATCGTGACGCATGCAGAACAGAACTCGTTAAGATGAATGTTATTTATGAAAATCAAACCGGTCTATAATTGAAAAGGCAGAACTGAATTTTGCAGCAACCACAACAGTCGATCCGTGATTAATTATTAAAGATTATCTTGACATGCACCTTCCGAGAGAGTTTATTTTCCGACTTGCCACCTAACCGGGAGGCTAGGCGTCGAGACGGGGGGCTTGTCGCATGAGCAATAGCAGCCGCGTGATCCTTTTGGCCGTACTTTCTTCGCTCGCCGGCCCGCTGGCGGTCAATGCAGGAAACCACACATATCGTGGCATCTGCGAGGCCTCGGCCGCAGCCTTGGTCGATGCGTCGCATGTAGCGGTCGCAAGCGACGATTTCTCTGCAATCATGATCTATCAGCAGGGAAAGCCGGAACCGGTCTCCAAGTTCGCGGTCGATGACGTGACGGACATTGAAGGCAGCGCCCGTATCGGCGACACCATATTCTGGCTCACATCCCATTCGCTGAACAGCAGCGGGGAAGACAAGAAAAAGCGCAAGGAATTATTTGCCACCAGCGTGTCGGCCGATGGGACATTGTCCAACTCGGGCGAGGTCTATCGCAATCTTCGTGCGGACATGGCCAAGGCGCTCGGCAGCAGCGAAGACAGTTTGAAAACCCGCGTCAACATCGAAGGTCTGGCAGCAACGCCCGACGGGCATCTTCTGATCGGCTTGCGGGGGCCGGTGCCCGATGACCGCGCCATCCTGCTCGAGCTCGCCAATCCACTGCAGCTGGTCAAGCTGGGACCTGGCGACACGGGATCTGCGCAAATTACCCGTGTCGTCACGATGGACCTTTCCGATGGAGCGGGAACGACCGGCCGTGGCGTGCGCGACATTGCGCGGGTCGGCAGCCGATATCTCGTCCTGGCAGGCTCCGAGCCCGATGGCGGCAAACCTGCGCCAAAACTTTTCTGGTGGGATGGAAATGCCGAAGGCAAGGTGACGCCCGGTCCCGACGCTGATTTCTCGGGAATGACGCCGGAGGCAATCGTGGTCTGGAGCGATCACGAGGGCGAAATCCTGAGCGATAGCGGCGGTGCGCTGGTGAATGGCGCGGAATGCGCCGACAAGGATCCGCCCAAGGACGCCTTCTTTCCCGCCGTCGAAGTGAAATTCTGAGCGCTTCGGCAACGCGAAATCGAGAGGCGAGGCGGCGGCCAGAACCTTTTCCCCTCATCAAGCCGGTTTACGAGGACACGTGGAGTCAAAAACACCGCCCCAACCTTCCCAAAAAGGGGAGAGACCAGGGGCGGCACCGCCTCGCCTATCCTGAAACGGTGAAGAGCGCAGGAGCGGCGCGGCAGGTTAGGCCCCTCCCCTGTATGGGGAGGGGTTTGGGGCGGATCCTTCAATCGCAGGGGCCCAATCCCGAAAAATCGAAAGGGCGCCCCTGCCGAAAACATCATCCCTCTCCTCGACGCCCGCCCGCGCCAGCCGCCACCTCGAACAGTTGCGGCACGGCCGGGTTCCTGGCAGCCCGCGAGGCGCAGAGCACGACATCGAATTCCGGCGCAGCGTCGAGCGCTCTCGACACCACCCCCTCCACAAGGTCACTGCAAAGCGATTGCGGGATCAGCGCCACACCGAGCCCCTCCTGCACCAGCCGGATGATCGTGTGCTGCAGGCGCGGCTCGAAGGCGTAATGCGGGATGACGCCGCCACCGGCGCAGTAGAGGGAAATTGCCGAACGCAGCGTCGGCGCCACGGTTGCCGGCGCGGCGATCAGCTTTTCGCCCGACAGCGACTGCGGGCCGATGCTATCGGCCTCGGCTAGCCGATGGCCTGACGGTGCAATCAGGCACAACCGGTCGCGGGCAAGCAGCAATGTTCTCAGATGCGGCGCGGCGCCACCGCCGAAGGTGACGGCGGCATCGAGTTTCCCTTCGGCCAGCATGTCCTCGATATCGGTGGGTATGCGCTCTTCGAGGATCAGCCGTACATCCGGTCGCGCCTCGGAGTAGAGCCGCACCAGCGCCGGGATGACGCTATGGGCGGCATGCATCATGAAGCCGAGTTTCAGCTCGCCCTTCATGCCGCTGGCGACCAGTTGCACATCCCGGCAGGCGGCATCGAAACCTTCGAGCACGACGCGGCAATCGGCAAGGAAATGCTGGCCGGCGGGTGTCAGCGCCACATTGCGCGAATTGCGCTCGAAGAGCGTCACACCGAGCGTCTTTTCGATCGCCGATATCTGCCGGCTGAAGGGCGGCTGGCTCATGTTCATGCGTGCGGCCGCATGGCCGAAATGCAGCGTTTCGGCCAGCGCCACGAAAATGCGCATGTGGCGAGTGTCCATTCGATACCCCAGAAGTATCAATCAGTGCTCAAGATGACATTGGATTATCTTGATCCGGGACGTTAGGCAATGATCACGCCAGGCATCGATCGCCCCAGCCAAGAATCGCGCCGAGTTACCTTAAATGCTGACAAATCTCTCGATTGTCCTGCCGATCTTTGCCCTCATCCTCGCCGGCTGGATCGCCCGCAAGACCGGGGCGCTCGGCGAACATGCCACGCGGGAAGTGAACCGACTGGTCGTCTACCTCGCCTTGCCCGCTCTGCTCTTCGACATCATGGCCAATGCCAGGCCCGCCGAGATCTGGCAGCCGGGCTTCATTATCGCGTTTACATCAGGCTGCGCCGTCATCTTCGGCGCCACACTCTGCTGGCGCGTCGCCAAGGGCCGGCATCTCGCCGATGCCGCGATCGACGGGCTGAACGCGAGTTATGCCAATACCGGCTTCATCGGATTTCCGCTCGTCCTGTCGCTCGTCGGCGACACCGGCATGGCGCCGACGCTGATCTCGACCATCCTCACCGTCTGCGTGCTCTTCGCCGTCGCCATCATCCTCATCGAAGGCGGCCTGCAATCCGAAACCCGGCGGCGCGATATCGCCATCAAGACCGCCCGGTCGCTGGCGAAAAACCCGCTACTCGTCGCCCCCGCCCTCGGCGCGCTGGTCATGCTCTCGGGTGTCTCGCTCCCCGCTCCCATGGATGCCTTCCTGAAGCTTCTGGGCGGGGCAGCCTCACCCTGCGCGCTGATCGCGCTCGGCCTGTTTCTGGCCGGCAACAGGGCCGGCGAAGCAAGCGCCCGGGCGACGACTGCGAGCATTCTCGTCGGCCTGAAGCTGGTCGCCCAGCCCGTCGTCACCTGGCTGATCGCCGCACCGCTGCTCAACCTGCCGCCGGCCGCCACCCATACCGCCGTGCTGCTCGCAGCGCTGCCGACCGGCACCGGCCCGTTCATGCTGGCGGAATTCTACGGCCGCGAAGCAAGCCTCACCGGCCGCGTCGTGCTCGCCTCGACGGTGCTTTCGGTGTTGACGATCTCGGCCTATCTGGCGCTTGCGGGGAAGGTCTAGACGCAGCCGCTCCCTGTCACTGCTCAGCCGAACAGGCCGATCAGCCGCGCCGAGCTGATCGCAAGGCCGGCGATCGCCACCAGAATGAAGAGGCTCGCGATGACGAGAAAGATGGGGTTCTTCACTGTTTCTCCTTCGAGGCCGGCGATGGCTGAGGGGTGAGGTAGCAGGTGCGGTTGAGCGCGGCAACCGCCCGCCCGTCAAAGGCCAGATATCGCAATTGCCCCACTCGCGGCAAAGATGCAGGATCAGCCGCCGGATTCATTCCATCTGACATTGAGGGAAGCAGGGCCAGCCATGTCATCCATCACCACAGGCAATAACGAGCAATATAGCGACAGCCGCAAGCTTGCCGCGCGCGGGCGCCTGAACCGCGAATATACGATCGCCGAAACCGGCTGGTTTCCCTGGGTGGCAAGACAGCTTCCCCTCAAGTCAGGCGATCAGGTGCTGGATATCGGCTGCGGCCCCGCCTGGTTCTGGGCTTCCGTGGCAACCGAACTGCCCGACGATCTGCATCTCACGCTTGCCGATCTCTCCCCCGGCATGCTGCAGGAAGGACTCGATCGCTGCCGCTCGCTCGCCTTCGCGGAAGTCACCGGAAAGCAGGCCGACGCCACCGCCCTGCCCTTCGACGACGGGACGTTCGACACCGTCGTCGCCATGCACATGCTCTACCACGTCGCCGATCAGGCGCAGGCGATTGCCGAAATGCACCGCGTGCTGAAACCGGGCGGTCACCTTGCAGTGACCACCAATGGTGCCAACAACATGCGGGGCATGTACGAGCTGACGACGGTGTTCGGCAGCCCGCCCTACGACCCCGCGGGTGCCGCCTTCGGCTATGAGACGGCGGGACGGCTGATGCAGGCGCAGTTCGGCAATGTGACGATGACCGAGCACCCGGCCCATATGCGGATAACGGAGCCGGAGGATGTGTTCCTGGCGCTGACATCCTATCCGCCGGGGGACAGGGCGAGCGAGGAAGAGCTTGCGGCTTTTCGGGCGGCGATCTCGGAGGCGTTTCGCACGGGCGGCGGTGTACTGGAGGTGGGTAAGGAGACGGGGTTGTTTGTGAGCCGCAATGCGGGGTGAGTGGCTTGTCTCTCCTTCATTGCCAGGTCAGCCACCCGACAAGTTTGGAGCACCATCGCAGCGGAAATCAGTTGCCGAGATTTTGCAGGAAAATCCATGTTGAAAATTCGCGCCTGCCATGCAACCTGCATGTGGGGTTAGGGGCGAATATAGATGTTGTCATTGCTTTTCAATTTTCACGGCATGTCAGTTGCAATGCTTTTCTCGACGACTGTTCTTCTTCCGACGTCAAGAATTGCCGTAGACAAATGGGCGGAAACACTCTTTCCCGACCCTGTCAATTGCGCCTTTGCCGAGGGCGGACTTTCCTACAATGCCGACGACAAGGAAATGCTCATCAACAACCTCGCCCTGCCCGACGCGACCAGGCAAAGCCTGAAGGCCATGGAAAGCGGGATATCGGCGACCTGCATCTCGAACGAAGGACCAGCGGTGGTGGTCAACACGGTCGGGGAATATTTCGGAAGCCGGTTCAACCAGTTCAGCCTGCCGATCTACGCCCTGAATGCCGGCGGCGGCTGCATGTCGGATTTCTATTACAGCTTCTCCTTTCCGGAAACGGCAAAGACGGTGCATGACAATATCCTGCAGCGTACCGGCAAGGATGTGACGGTCATTTCCGGACCTGGCCAGAACCGGTATTTCGAAGACAACGGCTGGATCACCGACTATGGCACCTACAGCAAGTACACCTGCAGTATGATTGGCGACTCCTGATAGGTGGGAGCCAGCCAATGCCGTTTGGGCGAAACGATTCTGGGAGGGACAAAGTTGTGGCACCGTCTCGCTCTCCCGATAGGTCAAGGATGTGGAAAACGGTCGCGGCACGTTAAGTTCCCCACGCCGGCGGCTTTGGGGCGGGCTCTTCTGTTCGCGTCGTCACGGTGAAGGTGTAGCGCCACTTCACCCCAACAACCATCCCCACGCTAGCCCTAGCCCAACTCAAGAGGTTGGTTCATGGCTACTGTCGTCTCTATCTGCAATCTCGCCCTTTCCAATATCGGCAAGGACAATATCAACGATCTCACCGAAAAGAGCGCCGAAGCGCGCGCCTGCAATCAGTTCTATGCGCAGACGCGCGATGTGCTGCTGCAGTCCTTTTCCTGGCAGGCCGCCGGCAAGACGCTGTCGCTGGGCGAACTGGAGAATGACAAGCCGGGGGTCTGGCGCCATTCCTATGCGCGGCCGGCCGATTGCCTGCAGATCCGCTGGATCCGGCCGCGTTATTCCACCGATGCCGCCGCGACGCCCGAAGCGCTGAACCCCGATCTCGACGAGGCCGGGCGCGAGCTGCAGTACCCTTACGCGCTCGAAGGCGACAGGCTCTATTGCGATCTCTCGCCGGTGCTCCTGCGCTATACCTGCCGCCTGACCGACCCGACGAAATATTCGCCGCTCTTCGTCGAAGCGCTCTCCTGGCATCTGGCCGTGCGGCTTGCCATGCCGCTGACGCGCGATCCGAAAATTCGCGCCGATGCGATGGCGATTGCCCAGAGCACGCCGGCCGCCGCCGAACAGGCCGAGGCCAATCAGGTGAGGCACACGAGCGAGAATTTCGTCAGCGAACTGATTGCGGTGCGCGCCCATGGCTGATTTTCGCGCTTACCAGCCCTCCTTCACCGCAGGCGAGCTTTCGCCGGCACTTGGCGCCCGCGTCGATCTCACCAAGTATCAAAGCGGCTTGCGCACGGCGCTGAATGTCTTCGTGCACCCGCATGGCGGCGTGTCGAACCGGGCCGGGCTGCAATTCATCCACGAGATCAAGGACAGCACGAAACAGGCCCGGCTGATCCGCTTCCAGTTCAATACCGAGCAGACCTATATCCTGGAATTCGGCCACCAATATATCCGCATCTTCCGCGATGGCGGGCTGGTGCTGACCGGCGCCGCTCCCTACGAGGTCGTGACCGCCTATACGGCAGCGGACGTGCAGGATCTGGTCTTCGTGCAGGAAGCCGATGTGCTCTATCTCTGCCACGTCAATCACCCCGTGCGAAAGCTCGGGCGGCTGGCCGACAATAACTGGACGCTGACGACGGTCCTGTTCAAGCCGCTGATCAATCCGCCGGCGGGCACGCCTTCGGTCACCAAGCCCGGTGATACATCAGGCAAGCCCGGCTATGTGGCAACCACATACCGCTACTGCATTTCTTCCGTCGCCGACAGCGGCGAGGAAAGCCTGCCCTCCAATGCCGGCGCCACCGTCAACGACCTCGCCATCCAGGGCGGCATCAACCGTGTCGCCTGGGCCGCCGTCACGGGCGCGGCGCGCTACATCGTCTATCGCGATGATAACGGCATCTTCGGCTATGTCGGCGGCACGACCGGCCTCACCTTCGATGACGAGAACATCACGCCCGACCTCTCAGACACGCCGCAAACCGGCCGCAACCCCTTCAATGCGGCGGGCAATTATCCGCGCTGTGTGACCTTCATCGAGCAGCGGCTCGCCTTCGCCTCGACCTCCAGCGATCCGCAGGCCGTCTGGCTCAGCCAATCCGCCAATTACGAAAATTTCAGCGTCTCCTCGCCCGCCAAGGCAAGCGATGCCGTGACCTTCCGCATCCGCGCCCGGCAGGTGAACGAGATCCGCTCGATGATCTCGGTGCGCGGCCTGCTGCTGCTGACATCGGGTTCCGAATGGATCGTCACCGGCGGCTCGACCGCGGATGCGATTTCGCCCTCCGCCATCAAGCTCGATAACCAGGGCTATCGTGGCGCCGCCAAGGTGCAGCCGATCGTCGTCGGCAATACTGTGCTCTTTGCCCAGCGCCTTGGCGGCGTGGTGCGCGATTTCTCCTATGACTATACGCAGGACAGCTATGTCGGGAAGGACCTGACCATCCTTGCCCGCCACCTTTTCAAGGGCCGCGAGATATCAGCCTGGGATTATGCGCAGGCGCCCGACTCCGTGGTCTGGGTCGTGCTCGACGACGGCGCACTGGTGTCGCTCACCTACATGAAGGAGCAGGATGTCTGGGCCTGGACCCGCCATGAAAGCGGCCCCGGCAATGACGCCTTCTTCGAGGATGTGACCGTCATCGAGGAGAATGGCGAGGATGTGCCCTATTTCATCGTGCGCCGCACGGTCAATGGCACCCGGAAACGCTATATCGAGCGGCTGCACAGCCGCGCCTTCGACGCTGTCGAGGATGCCTTCTTCGTCGATTGCGGACTGACTTATCAGGGTCCGCCCGCCGCGACCATCACCGGACTTGGTCATCTCGAGGGTCAAGCCGTCGTGGCGCTTGCCGACGGCAATGTGGTGCGCAATCTGACCGTCAGCGGTGGCAGCGTGCGGCTGCAGAACGCCGCTTCGAAAATCCATATCGGCCTGCCGGTGACGGCGGCCATCGAAACGCTCGATCTCGATGTCGGCCAGGTGCAGGGCCTCGGCACCGTGCAGGGCCGCACCAAATCCGTCTCCGAAGTGACCTTCCGGGTGGAAAACACCCGCGGCATCTTCACCGGGCCGCAGGATGGCGAACGCGACAGCAATGTGCTGGTGGAATACAAGCAGCGCCGCAACGAAAACTGGAACGAGGCGATCAGCCTCTATACCGGCGATCTCACCATCACCCCCTATTGGGACTGGAACACCAGCGGCGCCATGTGGGTGAAACAGTTCGACCCGCTGCCGATGACGATCCTCTCCATCATGCCGGATGTCACCCTTGGCCGCTGAGATCGCGATCATGCCGGCGAGGCCCGACCATATCAGAGAGATTGCTGCGCGAATGCGGGCCGCCGACCGCGACGAAGTCTTCGCCGCCTCGGGCCGCTCGCCGATCTCGGCGCTCTCCTTCTCCTACCGCCACTCGTCGCTCGCCTGGACCGCGTTTTTCGATGGCCGGCCCGAGGTGATGTGGGGTGTCGGCGATATCAACATCCTCACCGGCATCGGCGCGCCCTGGCTGCTCGGCACGGATGCGGTGGAGGAAAACTTCCGTGCCTTTCTTCGGATCTCACGTGATTGGCCTGCTCAACTGTTGAGCCGTTATGCCGTGATCAGAAACTTCGTGGATGCGCGCAACACGGTCTCCCTGCGCTGGCTCGAATGGCTGGGCTTCCGGCTTTTCGAGCCTGTGGAGATCAACGGGCATCCATTCCGGCTCTTCGAAATGGGCCAACTCTTTGAAATGGGAGAGACCGATGTGTGATCTTGGTCTTGCACTGACATTGGGCTCGACGCTTCTCGGCGCAGCCGGTCAGGTGCAGCAGGCAAAGGCGACCAGCGAGGCGAACAAATACAACGCCCAGGTCGCCGAAATGAATGCCCAGATTGCCGACAAGCAGGCAAAGGACGCGATCGAACGCGGCAAGCAGGAAGAGCAACAGAAGCGCCTGCAGACCTCGCAACTCGAAGGCCGCCAGCGCGCGGCGATGGCCGCAAACGGCGTCGACCTCACCTTCGGCTCACCGCTCGATACGATCGTCGACACGGCTAAAATGGGCGAGATCGATGCGTTGAACGTGCGCACCAATGCCTATCGCGAAGCCTATGGCTACAGGATGCAGGGCACCAACCAGCTGGCGAGCGCCAAGCTCGACCGCATGCGCGCCGATGCCGCCGTCAAGGGTGGCTACCTCGATGCCGTAGGAACGATCCTCGGCGGCTCGGGCAAGGTTTATACGCAGGGCCAGGCCCTCGGCTATTTCAAGTGAGGTGATGAATGCCGACCGTTCCAACCTATCAGGATACGCAGCAGCACGTAGCACTTCGCCCGGAATATACCGAGGGCTTCACGGTCAAGGCTGATGCCGAGGCCTTCGGCGCCGCCATCGGCCGCGGCATGCAGAATGCCGCCACCGGCCTCGGCACGCTGGCCGATGCCGTCGTGACGGTCGAAGAGCTGGACAATGCCAACGCCGCCAAGGATCGCCAAACGAAATTGGGCGACTGGCAGCGCGAGGCGCTTCATGGCAAGAACGGCTTCCTGACGCTGACCGGCCGCGCCGCCGTTGAGGGCCGCGCCGCCTTCGAAAAGCTCGCCGAGCAGAAACGCGCCGAATTTGGCAAGGGCCTGAGGCCCGGTGCGGCGCGCGCCTATGAGGAGGCCACCCGCAGCAGCATGAGCACCCTGCTGGACAGCACGATCCGCCACACATTCGACCAGCGCAAGGCCTGGTTTGCCGAGACATCCCAAAAGAGCATCAAGTCCTCGGCCGAGGATGCCGTCGCCGTCTATAACGACCCGGCCAAGGTCACCGCCGCCATTCACAAAGGCATCACCGAGATCGAGCATCAGGGCCGCATGCAGGGCTGGAGCAAGGAAAAGCTCGCCCGGGAGAGCGCGCAATATGTCTCCGACACGACGAAGAAAGTCGTGCTGCGAATGGCGAACGAAAGCCCCATCAAGGCCGAGCAATATGCCAGAACGGCCCCCGGCCTGCTGCCCGCCGACCAGACCGAACTGCTGAAATCACTGGAACCTGCCGTCACCAACGAGAAGGGCAAGCGCAACGCCGCCGACATCATCGCCGGCCTTCCCCCGACCTATACCGGCGCGCCGGACACAGGCGCTTCGCCCGGTTCGGCGCAGGCCGAGCCCCAGGCGGCCGACGGCGAGACAGATAACCGCCAGCCCGCCGGCGCAGGCACAAAATCCAGTGGCCGACAGGCCGGCAGCCTCGAGGTAAAGGACGCCGGCGACAGCACCGCGGGCACCCGTCCGGCCAATTCGCCGACGACAGCATCTCAAACCGCAGTCTCACAGAACACGGCCTCGCAGACCACCGGCGCTCAGACCGCTGCCCCTCCGGCCCCTTCCCGCCAGCCGAGTGGCCCCGAAGATTTCCGCACCGTCGCAGGCACGCTCGCCTTCCCCGGCAAGGCGAAGGACGACGTGGCACTCGCAGGTTTCGTGAAAAACGCCGCCGGCCCCTCGGTGGATCCCTCGCTCAAGCCTTGGCTGGCTACGCTTGCCACACGCGTTCTGCGCGCAGCAGCCCCTGCCGGCACCGCCATCGAAGCCGCGACGCTCGCATCCAAAGCCTTCTTGCGCTTCGGCCTGCCGACCGAAACGCCCCGCCCGGGCGACCTCGTCGTCCTCGGCACGGCACAGCAGGCCGGCACCACGAGCGGCACTCGCAACAGCAACAACAACAACAACGAAGACAAGGGCCATATCGGCTTCTTCCGTGGCTACGATGCCGACGGCAATATTCTCGTGCTCGGCCCCGATCCCAGACGTGCGGGCGAAACCGCGCTGACCGCCCATGCTGCAAATCAGGTCATCGGCTTCCGCACATCCGGCATCGTCGACGAGAAGACGATGAACCTGCCGAACTACAACCCCGACGGCCTTGCAGCGATCGACGAGGGCCTGAACGGGATCACCGATCCCAGCCTGCGCGCCGCCACTGCCGCGCAGCTGGAATCCTATTGCATCTCGCAGAAAAAGGCGGTGGACGCGAACCGCGTACAGATGCAGGAATGGGCCAACAACCAGGTGATCGCCGACCCCAACTTCGACCCGAGGGCACTGCCGGTCCACATCCGCCAGGCCATTGGCCCCACAGGCATGTCGACGCTTCTCGACTACAAGGAAAAAGTCCGCGCCTACGGCCAGCCGACCACCGATCTTCACACCCTCTACGATCTGCAGATGCAGTTCGCCAACGACCCCGCCGCCTTCGCGCAGATCGACGCCTTCCAGTATCGCGCAAAACTCTCCGACAAGGACTGGGAAAAGGTCACCGGCTGGCAACAGATGGCTGCAACCAACCAGCGCAAGGCACGCCTCGAAAGCCTCGACCTCACCACCGCCTTCGAACTCGCCCGCCCGCAGCTCGAAGGTCTCGGCCTCCTGAACAACGCCGGCTTCCTCTCATCGAGTGAAGCCCCCCGCCGCGCTGCCCTGTTCCAGACCATGCTGGTGGACCAGATGGACGAGTTCAAAACGATCAACAACGGCCAGAACCCGCAGCAAAGCGACGTCCAGAAAATGATCAACCGCCTGCTCCTGCCGATCGTCATCAGCATGCCCAGCCACGGCCGCGGGCTGCCGGCAAGCGAGACCTCAGGCTACATCTTCGAAGCCAACAGCCGCGCCAACGACGCCAGTTTCGATATTGCGGTGCAGTACGAGGATATTCCGCGGGATCTCAGGATGGCGATCGAGGCGGATCTGACGGAGCCGGGCAAGCCGAGACCGACGCGCAAGCAGATTGAGGATGGATATGAAGCATTTATTCTCAATCGTTGATGTAGGATATGAGGACACGCGGCTGCTGTGCATTGCCCGGCAGCTGCTCAGCCGGGGCCTTGATTGAACCTCTCTGGCCGATGAGGTCAGGCTAACTCGCCAGGACAGCCTGGACGATCCGATCGGACACGTGCCCTGTCGGCTGCTCCGCGAGCGACGGAAATAATTCGGAAGCACGCTTCCAGACGGTTGATCCCGATCTCAGCTCGTCTTTCTGTTTTTCATTGAGATCCTGGCCGCCACCGACGAGAGCCTCATAGATCGTCGGAAACTCTGCGACCGCGCTCATCACACTGTCCAGTTCGCCGCCGCGCGATGCACCCGCCGTCGCTACCTCGACGCCGAAGACCTGCGCCGCCTTTTGATATTCCACCAGATAGCCCGCAATGAGCGCGTCGCGATCCCGCGGGATCAGCTGCGCCGATCCGTAGACGGCGCGCTGCAATTTCTTGAAGGCATTGGCCGCAGCGCTCGGATCGCCGCCGAAACCCTCGATCACCTCCTGCCAGAGAGAACCGAACAGATCCGGCGCCGTGCCCGTGGTTTCCACCAGTGAATCGAGCCTCTGCACGCTGACCAGGCAATAGTCGAACTCCGTGACCAGCCTGGAAACCGGATCCGCGCCATGGCGAAGCCTTCCCTTCGAAACGAAGAGCTTGCCCTTGAGGGGCGTATCCTCCGGTGCGTTTGACACGAGGAGATAGCCGCTGTTGCGCAGCAGGTTTCCATGCAGCGCCTCGACCGCCGGCGTGACCTCCTTCACGCCCAGCAGGGAGGTAAATCCGTCATAAACTTTTTCGGCCACCGCCAGCGCCGGCGACAGCGCCCCGCCGAAAGCCTGGCTGATGGTTCCCATCACATTCAAGAGCGTCTTTGCAATATCGTCGCCCGGAACGGCATAGACGCCGATAAAGGCTTCCACATTGGCCTGGGAAACCGGCGTCGGCGGAATGATTTCGATATCGCGAAGCTCGACCCAGCCCGACTGGGGTTTGTCCTCGTCACCGGCATCCGGCTGCGTCAACTGCAGTTTTTGCCTGATCGTGTCAGGCCCGAGCGAGAAAGGCACCGTCTCCCGCTTGCCGCCGCGGTTGAACTCCGCAAGGCAGACGCAGAGCGGCAGCACCTTTTGCGCATAACGCCGCGAGTCCGTGAGATGCAGGCCCGCCAGCCGAAGCGCGAAATAGCACCCGCCCGGCTCGAACGCCCGGCCGTCGACCCGTGCAGGCAGATCGTCATGCGTGACGCGATCATTCTCGAACCATTCGACCAGACGCGGCTGGCTGGGCGCCGAGCGGATCTTGTCGATGGATTGCTTGAAGCCGAGCAGAGTCGTTAACGACACGGTCTCCTCCTTGGGATCATACGGTCCACTCCTCATTCTGGGCGAGCAGCATGGGGGACGCAAAGGTTGGGCTCCTCGGATAATTCGTCCGGGTCAGGCTGACAGCATGGTGAAAGGCGCGCGCCATCGCGATGTTCTTGGCGAGCTCCTGATGGAGGCATTGGGTAAAGTAGGAGGCCTCCTGATCGTCCACTTCCCAGCGGAACCCGATCACGGCCGGGATACCGGCCTGCGCCAGCCTGAAGACCGCATCGGGCGAACTGCTCTGGCACGATGACAGCACGACGAGCCGCAGCTGGGATTCTCTCGCCCAGCGCGCAAACGCGCCGATCTCGAGCATCGCCAGTTTGCCCGGCGCGGATCCGGGCAAAACCAGGAAGACGGTGCCATCGTCGGCACGAACGCTGTGCCCGGCAAAATGCAGGATCTGCCACGGCGCATCCTGCAGCGGCGCGGCCATCTTTTCCCGCAGCTGCGTCAATGCATCCAGCGGACCGGCCTGCAGCAAAAGCAGCTCCGGATGCGGCAGCTCGGCCTCTTCCCGGGCGGTCCTTATGCCTTCGAATTCCGCGTCGAGCGCTGCAAGCTTGGGCAGCACCAACTGTGGCCTGCCGCCGAACTTCACGCCCGGCAGTTCCTGCACCCCATGCGCATCCGACTTCACGAACAGGACGGGGCCGGAAAAAGACTGCGCGCTGGCCAGAGGTGTGGCGATCAACGATTCCTTCTGCAGGCAGATGCGGCGCGCTACCGGAGAAAGAAACCGGACGAAATTCTCCTTGGGCTGATCGTAGAGCAGCTCGAACGGAACGTAGACAAAGGGATGGGAGGGATTTGCCGCGTCGGTCAGAAGGCTGAAGCGGACATGAATATTGTCCAGCGTACCGACATAGTTCAGGCACTCGACGATCCCCTTGCGGATTTCTTCGGCCGAATAGGCGAGCTCGTCCGACAGGTCCTCGCCGGTTTCCTTGAAAATCAGATCCCAGTCGTCGACGTAGCGGGCCGGCGCCGTGCCGGCCCGGCGCCGCAGTTCCCATGTCGAGAATTTCTGGTTCAGCTGCGTCAGCTTGTTGCGCCCGGTCCAGGCGCGCGTCATCTCCATGATGGTGCCCTTGCCGCTTGCAGCAACCACGACACGGATGCTCGTCGCGCCGATTTCGAGTTCGACCGTCCCGCTCGGCGCGGTGGCCGTCGGGACGGACCGGTATTTCCTGCGCGACTCCCTGAGGCGCGTCAGCGTCTCGCCGATCCTGTCGGCCGTGTCCTGCGAGATGATGGCCGTTGTTTCGTAGCGGCTGGCAATTCGCGCAAGTGAATCATAGGGATGCGGAGCCCATAACAGAATGGGAATGTGCCCGTCGCTCTGGCGCACAGCGCTCATGATGTCCACGGCATCAAGCGCCGCACGCTCGGCACTCTCTCCGTGCACAGGCATGGCGCCGATGAGAATGCCGTCGAACGCTCCCTTCTTGCTTGCCACCGCTACGACCGCGTCATTTCCCGTCTCTGCACCAACGGTGCTGATCTCAATCGAGCTCAATTCGATATCAAGGGCTTGATTCCAGCTCTTGTCGGGCGAAACGACCAGTAGGCATGTCATCGGCTTATCCTCGATTCAGGTCGGGCTGATCGGCAGGCGCACAATCACCCGCCATTCCCCGTTGGAACCAATGCCCTGTTGAATTTCTCCGTTATGCGCTTCGACCACGACCCGGATCACACCCAGACCGTGCCCTGACAATGCGTGTGCCCTGGACTCCGCATAGGCGATCTGGTCCCGGCCGCCATCGCCTCCATCCACCTCGTCAACTTCGCTTTCAATTGTCGCCATGCTTGCGATCGCGTGCTGGAGGACGACTTCGATCTCGGCAACGGCGCCATTGGCGGTCAGTCGGGCTCGCAACAGATTGTCCGCACTGCTGATGGACAAGGGATATCCCAGCAGCGAGCGAAGAGCGAAGGAAAGCCGCTCCGGATCGCCGCCGACCAGCAGCGGACCGTCGGGCACATCAAGGGTCAGCGTAGCGGCTTCGTTGGCAGGCAGTGCGTCACGGAACCGGAGGAGTTCTGCTGTCAGATCCAGTTCGCTCGTGCGCCGTCTCGGCTGTGAGATGACGTCATAGACGCTTGCCACTCTTTCATATGGAATCTTCGCCATCGTGAGGCAGCGCAGCGCCTGCTCCACCGACAAGTAGGCCGGTCCGGCGGCATCCATGCCGGCGAGTGACCGTTTCAAGAGGGCGGCTGCAAGCATCAGGTTGCCATGCGCCTGCCCCATGACAGTCTGCACCGCCATTTCCATATATTTGAGGGAGCCGACCCATGCAGCATTTTCGACATCACCCAGAAGCCATACGTGCCGATGGAATGCGTCGTCATGATAGGACGCCCCGGCCATCGCCGGACGCTCGATGCCGTCAGGCCCGATAAGGCGCAGATGC
Organism: Rhizobium sp. 05L429; assembly: GCF_056397645.1. Taxonomy (NCBI): domain Bacteria; kingdom Pseudomonadati; phylum Pseudomonadota; class Alphaproteobacteria; order Hyphomicrobiales; family Rhizobiaceae; genus Rhizobium; species Rhizobium sp. 05L429. Next base: position 64,353 of record NZ_JBFTNV010000011.1, read on the forward strand.
TCGCCCGACGCCGGGATAGATCCGGAAGCAATTGCTTCCTGGCTGGCCCGATCGGCTCCATAGGCTTCCAGATGAGCGTACCGGTCCGCCTCCGGCAGCGGCAGCGGAACATCTCTCATGAGACCCAGCAATCTGCGCGCCGCCTTGTTTGCGCGCTCGATGCGCGTACCTTCGCCCAGGACAACGACGCCCTGGTCGACAAGGTCCAGCAACACGGAACCGAGCCGTGCCTCGAACCAGAGCTGCAGCGCGCGTTCGATTTCCTCAACGAGATGTTTCAGCGCCTCCTGCTCCGGCGGCGGGAAGGCGTCGAGCTGCGTCGACTCCAGATCGAGTATCCATTCGATCTCGACGGATGTTTCCCTCATCAATCGAAGCGGCAGGCACATGGCCGATGCAGCAGCCTCCGCAGCTTGCTTATAACCGAACGGCGGCGGCTTAGTGCGGACATCTCGCGCGTACAGGGCTTTTCCCTCGCTCAGCACATGGCCAAGCATTCCCTGATCCAGCTTCTGGACAAATCCGTCCTCGACCTTCAGGGACTTCTCCGTGTCATATTGCGCGACGATCTCGAATTGTCCGCGGGCGCGATTGACGCGAAACAGGCCCACATATTCGAGCTCGAACCCTTCGCCGATCATGCGCACGCAGTCATTCGCCAGGGGGCGCGGCAGGGCGCGGGGTGTGAACAGCGCCGAGATTGCCCTTGCCCGGGTCACCGTGCGCCGCTCGAAAGCTTCGCCTATCAGCCGCAGGACGAGTTCCAGGCGAAAACTGTTCAGATATTTCTGTTCCGTGTCCCCGAAAGGCCCAGGCTCCGTTTTCGCACGGCGCCCAAGCGTCAGCGAGGCCGCAACGCGGCCGCCGTCCATGCGCATGGCAGAGACGTAACTTTCGATGCCCCGCTTGCTATATTCCTGGGAAACCGGATTTTCCTGCAGCGCCCTGGCTTCGGGATTTTTCTCGTAATAATCCTCGAGACTGGAAATCGAGATATTGGCCCCCTCCGTCCTGTCCATCAGGATCGTGGGGATTTCCATCCAGCGGGCGGGCCACGGAAACTCGGCATCGCCATCCATGGCAAATCGACCGCGGATCAGGGTCATGTCTTTCCTGGGGCTCGTATAGGATTCGATATAGGTGAACACGTCGAAGGCGAGATAGCTGCGCAGGATCCTGTGCACCTCGCGCAGCATTTGCACGGGATCGCCGCCGGCGGCGCAGCAGGCATCGAACATCTCGACCGACGCATTCCGACCGGCTTCGTCGGCACTCTTGCTGACGAATGCCTCCAGCATGGTGGCGGAATCCGGCAACTGAGAATGAACATGCTCCTTGGCCAGGCTCAGACTTTCCCAATCAAGCTTTGGTGTTGCGAGCATGCCGGCGACGTCATGGGCAAGAATGTCCCAATCACCTGTTCCGGATGCAGCTTGCGAAAGGGCCGATACAAGTTCATTCGACCCCGGCGCCGTTATATTGTCGCTGGAAGACTTTGACATGGGTTAGCCCGCCAATACTATTCACAGGAACTACATCAGCGAGCTAAAATTTCTATCACAACTGCAGGAAGAAGAATAGCCTGTTTATTTATTCGAAACTCCAAATGATGGTAGTCAGGTCAACTGATGACTGACAAGGAATAAATACCGCTCGGTAACATGTGATCCAGAACACATGATCACAATTTCGTAGTCTATCGAAAGTATAACTCGGAATTTCACCTGAATAAGACATTTTTAATATTTCGGCTTCGGCGATGAATGCCCTCGTCCGTTTCATTCACTTTGCAACAGACACCCTCTCGAAATGCACCTTCAACCGCTCAATCTCCTCGGGCGACCATCCGGCCGGGTCCGTCACCGCGACCCAGGCATCGATGTAATGCTGCGGCGCATAGACATGGCCATAGCCCATGGGCGACGTGGTGGCGATCATGGCGTCGAAGCCGAGTTGCAGAGTGGTTACGATCGGAAACCACCGGAAATACGGCGAGACATCAGGACCTCTCTCCCCCTTCATCCAGTCCGGCTCCCGATAAAGCGCGCGCCAGTCGAAAAAGGTGACGGGATCGCTGGCATATTGCAGGAAAACGATGCGGACCGGCCCCCAGGCAGCGTCCGGACGATCGGCGGTCGTCTGCTGATTGGCAAAGCGGATCATGCTGCCATCGCGGAATTGCGGCAGCCAGGCCGGCGATCCGGGGTTCCGGTTTGCCGTCACATGGGCCCATGTGGAACTCGCAAAGGGCGGCCCGCTCCATAAAGCCCCCTGGAACGGATCGGCAAACACGTCGTACAGATTGACGGACGATTGGGAATTCAGTGCCCCGAGGCTCAGGCCGTGCAGATAGAGTTTCGGGCGATGATCGCGCGGCAGTGTCCGCCAATAGGCATAGATTTCGTTGAAAAGTGCTCTTGCCGCATCGGACCCGTATTCAGGCTCGACCATCAATGAGAGCCAGCTGCTGAGATAGGAATATTGCATCGCGACCTCAGCCACATCGCCGCGTAGGAGATATTCGACCGTATCCATGGCCTCGGGATCGACCCAGCCGGTCCCCGTCGGCACGACGACGATCAGGAAGGCCCGCTCGAACGCGCCCTGGCGCTTGAGTTCCGCCAGCGCCAGGCTTGCCCGCGCCTCCGGGCTATCTGCGCTGTTCAAGCCAACATAGACCCTGATGGGCTCCTTTGCGGGAGACTGCAGGAAGGTGCCGATCTGGTCCCGTGTCGGCCCCGATGTGACGAAATGGCGCCCCTGCCGCCCGAGCTCCTCCCAGTTGACGAGCGATGCCGCGCTTCCCGTCTTGCCTTGATCGCCAGGCATCGGCGTATCGTCATCGATCAGCGCGTCGGCCTCCTGAAAGGATGAATCGACGAGGCGCAGCGCAACATGGAACAGCAGACCTTCGGCAATGGCCCAGAACACGAGGATCGACAGCAGGGTTCCGGCAACGGCGGCGAGCCGCCTTGGAATGAAACGGCTGGTGCGGGCATAACTGGCAAGAACCATTCGTCTGAAAAGCCGGCCGATCGCGACCAGCAGGATGAAGACGAATGCCGCGGTAAGGACCAGCAGGAAGGGTTCGATCGTGGCGTTGGGAGCAAGCTGCATCAACGCCCGGACGGAATTCTGCCAGGATGACGACTGCCACACGAAAAACGCAGCAACCATGACGCCTGCTATCACGGCCACGGACCGGGCCAACCGCCCGGTGATAAGCCGGAACGAGGGAATCTCGAGATAGATCCAGAGCCATTGCAGGAAGGCGCCACAACAATATCCGGCCGCCGCACACGTGCCCGACAGCGCGCCTTGCACGAACCACGACCGCGGCATCAGGCTCGGCGTCAGCGACAGACACAGGCCGACCAGCGCGAAGAAAAGACCGGGCCATGAAAGGGGCCTGACAGAAGCTATCGTGGAATGTCGCATGAACACCTTCCAACACGCCGAACGCTGCATTCCCTGTTGTATGACAACACTCGCATACAATCCAGAAGCGATGCGCGTGATCGCATGATAGGCTGCAATATTCGCCTGATGCCCCGCAGGCCAAAAACCGCATCACAAAAACCGACATCCCGCCCCGTTAAGCCACGCCTTTCCCGATCCGAATGCGAGCCGAAAAATGACCGCCATCACCACCCGCGTCATCGCCGAGCCGACGGAAGCCGATCACCTCGCAATCCTCAATCCGCTGTTTGCCTTCAACGAGGCGAAGACGGGGGATGACAGGTACAGGCCGCTCGCGATCGCGCTCTCAGACGAGACCGGCCAGGTCGCAGGCGGGCTCTGGGCGAAATTCTACTATGATTGGCTCTTCGTCGAGCTGCTCTTCGTGCCGGAAAGGTTGCGCGGCCGCGGGCTGGGCGCAAGCCTGTTGCTGCAGACCGAGGAATGGGCAAGAAACCACAGCCGCAACGGCATCTGGCTCGACACCTTCAGCTTCCAGGCACCCGGCTTCTACGAGAAACAGGGCTACACCCTCTTCGGCGCGATCGATGACTATCCGAGCCGGCACCGGCGGATGTTCTTCCGCAAGCTGCTGTCTGCCGCCTCGGCGTAACGGCCGCAGGTCGCAAGGATCGATCGCCTCTCTCACGAATCTTGGTCAGGTCAGGCCGACAACCTTCCTGCGCCTATGGTCTGGAAAACCAGAGGCGCGATCCCATGACCATTTCGAGCGAGATAAATCGATCCGGCCCCTATAGCGGGGACGGTGTCACCACGGATTTCGAATACAAGTTCAAGATCCTCGAACCCCAGCATCTGCAGGTGATCCGGACGGATGTCTCGGGCACGGATTCAATTCTGGTGCTCGACGCCGATTACACCGTGACCGGCACTGGCAATGACGGCGGCGGAAGCGCGGTCATCGTACCCGCTCCGGCCGACGGCAGCAGGATAACGCTGCTGCTGGACGTGCCCTTCACCCAGGAAACCGACCTGGAAAACCAGGGCGCCTATTATGCGGAAACCGTAGAGCAGGCGCTTGACCTTGTCGTGATGAGGCTCCAGCAGCTCAAGGAAAGAGCGGCCCGCGCAGTCACCATTCCCCCGTCATTCGATTCAGCGACGATCGACAAGCTCATTGCAGACGTTCTGGCGCTCAGCGGCAAAGGCGACGCGCTGGAAGCCGTTGCCGCTGTCTCGCAGTATCTGGAGACCGTGGCTGATATTGCTGATGAGATTCCTGCTGTTGCCGGCCTGACGCAGACCGCCCAGCAGAAAGCCGCTGAAGCCGCTCAGTCGGCGACGAGCGCAAATGCCAGTGCCGGCCTCGCGGCCGCCTATGCAACAAATCCGGAAGATGTTGTGGTTCCAGGTTCGGGCGGACTGTTTTCCGCCTTTCATTGGTATCGCAAGACGCTGGCGATCTACAATGACGTCGCCAATACCCTGGCCGGCTGGGTGCACGGTGCGACTGCAAAGACCGACATCGTCGATGCCGATGAATTCGCCATCGCGGACAGTGCGGCAGGCTGGGGCCTGAAGAAGGTTCTGGCAAGTAGTGTTGTCAAATACGTCTGTGTTTCCACCGGTCTTGATTTCTTTACAGGATTCATTCCCGCTTATGTCGGCGTTACCTCTGTCACCATCGGCCCAGGCGTTGGCTGGTTTGGCGGCAAGAAGCATCAGACCACCGTTGCCACGGCAAAAACGCTTGTTCAGCTGCTCGACACAGGGGCTTTGCAGCCGTCAAAGACGTATTTTCTCTATGCCGTTAAGAAGACATCAGATGGCACCACGGATTTCGTGATGTCACTGTCGGCATCGGAGGCGGGCGTCACGAAGCCGGTCGGGTGGGAATGCCTGTCTGGGAGCCGCGTGGGCCTGATTATCACCAATGCATCGGGAAACATTGTTCCGTTCTGGCAGACCGGCAATGAGGTCAACACCGACACCTACACGTGGTTCACCGCCAACGCCAATGTGCAGGGCCTAGCCATACCGAGCAATATTCCTGTCGGGCTGAGTGTAGATGTCTGGGTGCTGATTGACACTGTCGTGGCAAGCACGGGACAGGACTGCGTCGGGATCGTTTCAGATGCTGCCGTCGCCAACTACACAACAGGTGCCGCCCATCAGGTTCGGTGCCGGTCACGCTCGGGCAACGACTATCCAGACCAGAGTGCGGCGGCAGGCAAGGCGCGAAGCAACGTTAATGGTCAGCTCTGGAGGTATGCCGGAGTGACAAGCACAGCCTGTTCAGCCTCCTTCCTGGTATGCGGCTGGCATGATTACACCTGCAAGAGGTTATTCGCATGACAACTGTGTATGTTCGCTACGACAGCGCCGGAACTATCCTTGAAATACTCACCCGCGATCAGCCTGATATGATCCTCGTCCCTCATGACGACCAAGAGCCCGCGATTGCGAAATACCTTCGCGATCCGACGGGCTCAGAAGATCGCTTCCCTTCCCTCAGGAAATGGCAGCTCTGGCTCGCAGCGCTCGAACTCGAACCGCCGATTTTCAAGGCCGATGTTCTCTCCACGGTCAATGGCATGGCAGGGATGTCGGTCAAAGATAAGGAAACCGTGCGTATCATGATCGAAGACGCGCAGGACTATTCCCGTAAAGACCCCCGTATCGATCTGCTCGCGGTGGCCATGGGAATTCCACCGGACCAGATGGATGATCTTTGGAAGTGGGCGGCCCAGATCGAGCCCGTGTGACATGGGCTCTCGTAAGATGGCGAGCGGGACCGGCCCATCCGGCCGGCGCCGCTCGGCAATCGCCTCATTGCGGCAACGGCTTGCCTGTCTGCTCGGCCATCATGTATTCCGCATACCAGTCCGGCCAGTTCTCGTCGTGCTTTCCGCCATTGCGCTTTTCGTGCTCGCCATGCGCTTCTGCCGCCCGGCGCAATCCTGCGGCGAGGTCTTTCGCCGTGCCGAAGGCGGCAAGGTCCGAAGTGATGCGGCCGGCTAGCCGGACGGTGATTTCCTGGAAAAGCCAGCCATTGCCGTCAGGGTCGTTGAAGGAAGCGAAGGAGCGGTAGCTGCCCCGATCGGGATCGGGGCCGCTGACCCGGCGCCGGCCGAAGAGATAAGGCACGTCGGGGCCGCTGTAGACCTCACCCTCGGGATGAAAGGCCTCGCTGACCTCGACGCCGCGCTCGCGCAGCTCCTTTCTGATCGCCTCGATATCGGAGACGATGAGATAGAGGCCCTGTGCGGAGCCGGGCGCTGCCGGCGTCACGTTTTTCCCGAAGATGACGGATGCGTTCGAGCCCGGCGGGGTGAACTGGATCACCCGGTAATTGTCACCTGAGGAATAATCGGCATCGAGGCGCCAGCCGAGCCCGCCGTAAAATGCCTTGGCCCGGTCGACATCCGAAACTGGCACGACAATGATCTCCAGCTTCATCTCGCTCGTGCCGTTGCCGGTCATGTTGCTTGCGCTGCTCATGATCTTCCCCCTCCATCGTCATTACGATGGTGTTGTTGATGATGGCGATGCGGCGAATGCATCGCCCGTACCCACTCTACCACGTTGCGGGCCGATGATCTCAGCTCACCCTTCCCGCGGCATCGCCTTGATGAAATCGATGAAAGCGCGCAGTGGAGCGGGCACCAGCCGGCGGCCGGGATAATAGAGGAAGGGGCCGGAAAAACTTTCCCACCAGGGCTCCAGCACCGGCTCCAGCGCGCCGCTTTCGAAATAGGGTCTGAGCCAGTCCTCGAAGGTGAAGACGATGCCGGTTCCGGCCACCGCCGCATCGACGGCGAGATCCGTACCGCCGCCGTTCTGGACGATCAGCGGGCTTGGCGGATCGACCCTGACGATCTCGCCGTCGCGCTCGAATTCCCAGACCGGAATGGCGCGGCCGGCAAAACGCCCACGGATGCAGGCATGCTCGAGCAGATCGCGCGGATGCTCAGGCCGCCCATGTGCGGCGAGATAGGCAGCTGAGGCACCCCCGGCAAAACGCTGGATGCGCGGGCCGATCGGCACGGCGATCATGTCCTGCTCCAGCCGCTCGTCATAGCGGATGCCGGCATCGCAGCCGGCGGCGATGATATCGACGAAATTCTCCTCGGTGACGATTTCCAGCCGAATATCCGGATAGGCTTTCAGGAAAGCCGGCACGATATCGGGCAGCACCAGCCTTGCCGCGCTGACGGGCACATTGAGCTTCAGCGTGCCGGCCGGCCGATCGCGAAAATCCTTCACGAAGTCGAGGGCCGCATCAATCTCGCTGAAGGCGGGGCCGAGCCGTTCCATCAGCCCACGGCCGGCCTCCGTCGGCACCACGCTGCGTGTCGTGCGGTTGAGCAATCGCACGCCGAGTTCCGCTTCCAGCCGCCGCACCGCATCGCTGAGCGCCGATGAGCTCATATGGCCCGCCCGCTCCGCCTCGCGGAAACCACCGGATCTTGCGACGGCGAGAAAAGCGCTGACATCGCTGATTTCAGGCACACCTTGTTTCATATTCCAGATCTCACTCATTGTCCTCCACACAGGACAGCCCGTCCGGATTATAGCCAATTGTCCAACCAATGATCCAGGCCTATCTCCTCTTCGCCTTCAAACGGAGATCCAGAATTCATGTCTACTGTCGAAAAATCGGGAAGCTTCAAACTCGGCGACCGCACGGTGAAGCGGCTCGGCTATGGCGCCATGCAGCTTGCCGGCAAGGGCGTCTTCGGGCCGCCGCGGGATCGTGACGAAGCCATCGCCGTGCTGCGCGAAGCGGTCGAAAGCGGCGTCAACCACATCGACACCAGCGATTTCTACGGCCCCTACGTCACCAATGAGATCATCAGGGAAGCGCTGCACCCCTATAGAGACGATCTTGTCATCGTCACCAAGGTCGGCGCGCTGCGCGGCGCCGACGGCTCCTGGAATCCGGCCTTCTCGAAGGAAGAGCTGACCGCGGCGATCCACAGCAACCTGAAAAATCTCGGCCTCGATGTCATCGAAGTGGTCAACCTGCGCGCCATGTTCGATGTGCATGGTCCGGCCGAAGGCTCGCTCGAGGCGCCGCTGACAGCTCTGGCCGAGCTGCAGCAGCAGGGCCTGATCAAACATATCGGCCTATCGAATGTCACCGCAAAGCAGGTAGATGACGGCCGCAAGATCAAAGACATCGTCTGCGTCCAGAACCAGTACAATCTCGCCAACCGTGAGGATGACGCGCTGATCGACAAGCTCGCAGACGAAGACACGGCCTACGTGCCCTTCTTCCCGCTCGGCGGCTTCTCTCCCCTGCAGTCCTCGACGCTCTCGGATGTCGCCGCCCGCCTCAGCGCCACGCCGCTGCAGGTGGCGCTCGCCTGGCTCCTCAAGCGCGCGCCGAACATTCTGCTCATCCCCGGCACATCCTCGCGTGGTCACCTCAGGGAAAACCTCGCGATTGCAGATATCGAGCTGCCCGATGATGTAATGGCTGAGCTCAACGGCATTGCCGCAGCGTAAGGCGCCTGACTCTACGCAAGGCAAACAGATGGCGGCGGATCATCCGCCGCCATCCAGGAAGTCGCGTCACAGCCTCCTCACGGGCACCTCCCCAGATTGACGAATCGCGCCGGCAGCGACATCTTCTGGCTTAGGCGTGGCCTGCGCCCAACCTCCATCGATCCTCCCCGGCAGGGTCTTTCAAACGGAGGCAAAGGGACTTCCGTCTCGGGTTCGAAAACCTTGGTCCGATCGCTCGGGCGTGGTTGCCGGGGAACATGCGTCCGTGACGGAAAGGCCTGACAATGACCCGAAACGGAAACTTCAAACGCAGGGTGCGCACCCGCGCCGCAAAGACCGGCGAATCCTATACTTCAGCCCTCAGCCACATCCGCGCGCCGCAAACAACATCCCGAACAGAACCGCAAACGGATGAGCCCACAGGCAAATCCCTGCGGCTGGCCGTCGCCCAGTCCACGGTCCGCCTGGACCCGCGCGATGCCGACGCCTTCCGCGCCAACGGCACCGAAATGCGCCACCTCATGCGCCAGGCGCACGATGCCGGCGCCCGCCTCCTCCACTTTTCCGAGGGAACGATCTGCTTTCCCCACAAGCGCATCCTCTCCGAAATCGGCCCCGCCGAGATCGGCGCTGCCGACTGGAGCCGTTACCAATGGGAGGTCCTGCGCGAGGAGATGGAGGAGACGAGAGAGCTCGCAAGGGAGCTGAAGCTCTGGACGGTCTTCGGCGCACCCCACCGGCTGACCCCGCCGCACCGGCCGCATAACAGCCTCTATGTCATCTCTGACAGGGGCGAGCTGGTGACGCGCTATGACGAGCGCCTGCTCTCCCACACGAAGATCTCCTTCATGTATTCGCCGGGCAAGATCCCCGTCACCTTCGAGGTGGACGGCCTTCGCTTCGGCTGCGCTGCCGGCATGGAGTCGCATTATCCCGAAATCTTCATCGAATATGAGAGGCTCGATGTGGACTGCATGCTCTTCTCGACTTCGGGAGAAACACCCTCTGCAGCCCCGCCCTTTGCCGCCGAGGTGCTCGGTCTCGCCGCCAGCAATACCTATTGGGTCAGCTACGCCTCCCACGCCCCGCAGAGCGTGATTGCTCCCTGCGGCATCGCTGCCCCCAATGGCCAATGGGCAGCCCTCTGCCCAGCGGACGGGAAGCCCGGCATCGCCTTTGCCGACATCACCACCAATCCGGAGAACCCTGCGCGGCCCTGGCGGCGCACCGCCCGCGGCGATCTCTACCAGCCGCACCAGATCGACGGCGATCCGAGAAGCGACAGCCGCGAAGCTTTCTGAAACGCCCGTAAACAGACCGGCGGGCAATCCGCCCGCCGGCGCCATAAGACGCCTTGTCTTGTGCCGGCCTATGTCTTCCCGTGACCAAGCGCATCCATCGCCGTCGCGATGAGGAGCTCCCGCCATTCCTTCGTCAGCCTGGAGTGCACCGCAATGCCGGCGGTGATACCCAGGCCGGAAAAGGCGCTCGTCATGCGGATCAGCCGCTCCATTACGAGATTTGCAAGATCAATGCCGGGTGGCCTCGTGCATGGCCGCTCGAAGGCGACGGCCACCACTGCCCTGTCCCGGTCTTGATTACAGCATCATAAACCGCCTGCTTGGTCGGAAGATGATGCAAGAGCCCCGCCTTCGAATAACCGACGGCATCGGCAATCTGCTGCAGCGCAGCATGGGCAAGCCCATGCTGCGCAAGAAGTGCTGCCGCCCGGTCTATGATCCCGGCATCGATTTCGGCTTTGGTTGGTCTGAGCATGGTCGGACGCTGTGTTCCTCTTGCCTTGCGCTGAAGTGACCGCATTGTGAGCGGCGCACCATCAGGCTCCGCTATAAGGGATGAGTGCGCCTTTGCCTGGTCCGGTCTTCTGCAGCCGGCGAAAATCTGGGGAAGATCAGTCTCTGAAAAGAACGGATGCAGAAAACCCTGCGACCACCCCGCTCCCGAGCATGAAGAGAACAGAAGTCCCCTCGGTCGAAACACCGGAAATGCCAGAGGCTATGCACCCCCAAAACGATATCGTGAGCAATTGCAAGAATGCCTTCCGCGAGGTGCGGTTTGTTATCTGCAAACCGCCGGGCTTTTCCGGCGGGTGGAATCTGAGGCGAAATTTGCGCGCTGAAAAGATGGCCGCCATGATGATCATTGCGAACCACCCCCGCCCGCGCGCGAGGTAGTCTGTCCGTTGCTCAGGTGCGGTGTAAGGCTCGATCAGCCGCAGGCATAGGATACAAGACGCAAAAACGAAAGTCGCGCTGGCCAGCGTCCAGAAAAACGCGACTAGCGAGTATTCGAATCCCCTCGGCAGATACATGCTCAGATGCTTGGCTGCAAACCATGCCGCCACAAGCGCTAGGATGACGGCGGCAAGAAATCCCAGATCAAGTATCATTCACGTCCTGCCCACTTTCCGCGGGGGCTCTATCGGCAGGTAGAACCTGCGCCGAAACGCCAGCAGCGAATAGAGCCGCCCCTTCGGCAATACCCGCCCCCAATATTTCGCCCCAGGCCACGCCGCCATGAAGGCGGGCATGACGGCGGATGCGAAACCCAGATCATCTGTCATCACGTCCCGCCCATTTTGAATTTTACAGCCGCCATCATCCAGCTCAGCGATCGGGCTGCGACCAGCTCTTGCAATCGTCATGGCAATATTCAGGAAACGCCGCGATGTTGCTGGCGAGCGTGGGGTATAGCCTGACGTAAGTGACATCCATCAAGGTGCCGACAGTGATCTCGAAAGTCCCTGCCGGCAGACTGTCCTCATAGGCCGCAGCATCGGGGAAAGCGGCATCCGACGGGCGCGGCAACTGAACGAAGCTGATCGACCACAAGCTCGGATTATCGTCGAGCAGATAGCCGGAGAACCGCTTGCCGGCCTCCGTCGATCCCAGGTCGTGAATGGCCTTGATCATGTCGATATTGGCATTCTTGGTCTTCAGTTCGACAACCGTCGGTGCGCCATTGCCGGAGGCCCGCACAGCCTTGAGCGTCTCCCAATATCCTTTCGAACGCTGTGGGAAAAACTCGGCGAAATAAGCCTTGCCGTTGAGCATATGGATTTGGAACTTGCCGACCCGGCCATAGCGCGTGACCTCGTCGAAGCAGGCAGCTTTTATGGTTCCGTTATCGCAGGCGTACCATCCCTGCTGGGACAGGATACTCACGGCCTTGTCACCCATCCTGACGCCGAAGAGGAATTCCGGACGCCCATGATCGTCAGCACCGGCCGCATCGGAAACGACCGACACAAGAGACAAAAATAGCCCGATACCGGCCGCAATCAGCCTTTGCCCCAGACATCCCGAGAACATATTTCCCTCCGTTGCGGCTCGCGCCCCGCCCGTCTTTGCCGCCCCGTCCGCAAATGCGGCCGCCTCTTTCCACATCTGTTGACGCTCAACCATTGAGCTCGCTGAGCGCACCGAGATAACCAAGCCCCGTCGCCGCAAGGCAGGCGAAGGTTCCGCCCATAAGGCCCGCATGCGCATCCCGGCCCCCGCCCTTGACGTCACGAACGATGAAAAATGCGATCAGGGAGAACAGAAGGATCGCAAGCGCCGTGCCGATGATTCCGCCGATGAAATAGCCGGTCCCGCCTGAGCGATCCGGCACCTGCTCGCCGATCGCGAGGCTCGTCCACAGGCCGCCGAGGAAGGCGAGCACCGCGAGCAATACGATGCTGTTTTTCAGCCCATCAGCCATATGTGCGTTCGCGTGATGTTTTGAGGCGGATAGAACCGGTCCCGATAGCGATAGGCAGCAACAGCGCCGACGAGCGCCACGATCACGACCGCATAGATCCCGCCGGTGAGATAGGACACGAACGGTGCGTTGGAATGCGTCGGGTCCATCAGCCACAGACACATAGCCGAAAAGAGATATGCGAAGGGAGCGCCGATCAGCGCATAGACGAAAACCCGCCATGCCTGCCGCCCACCTTCGGGAAGCATCTGGCTCCAGTGCATCGCCCCCAACCATGCTGCAATCAACGCAGCTCCGACAACCACAGGCATCGATAGCCCTCCCCAATTTCCGATAGAATCGTCCCGCCCGTGCAGCCTCATTCCTGACGGAGGCAAGCCACGGATATAACGCCGGATTTGACGCAAACTCACGGAAACGACGCCGGCAGGACGCCGGCGCTGAAAATATCATTATTCAATCTGCGGATGAAAATCCAGAGGGGCGCTTCAGCCTCATTCGCCATCGGCATCCCTCCCTCGATTTATAAAACAACCCTTCCGCATCTACCCTTGTCTCTCGGCCGAACGGGAGACAAAGCATGGACATCACGTCGGATTATGACGCTTGGTCGCGCAAACGACGCGAACAAAGCGCTGCCGCCGCCAGCAGCATTATTCAATCCTTGGATGAAAATCCAGGTGAGGCTGCAGATAACCTTAATTTCGCGCGTGAGTATGCGGATGTTACGAATTGCCCTGCGCCACCATTGCCGCTGGTCGCAGAATATCGCGACTTCTTTCAAAGGCGCATCGATGAAGCGCGCAACAAGGAGATCCTCTCTGCTTCACCACGTCTGGCCCGCTGGCTAAGCGAAAACGCCACTGCGACGGCATTGGCGAAGGATGATCTTCACAACCTGTCCTCCCTGGAGAGCCTGGCGCAAAAGGCTTCGTCGCCGCAACCTACCCCCCCGCCCGCTGTTCCACCAGCGGCGGCGATTTCGCCCTCTGCAGGACCGACAGCAACTTCACCTGCGAGCCCTGCCACGCCATCAAACGCGCCCGCAACTCCAGCAGTGGAATCCACTGCCACAGCTACGCAATACATCGTTCCAACCGGCCCCGCAGGATCTACGGCCATCGCACCGCCAGATATTCCGGCACAGCCCGTCGCTCCCGCCGTGGCCAACGCGCCTGCAGATTCCCAAGCGTCTCTCACCGAAGATCAAGGAAGAAAAAGAAGCGCTCATCGACAAGATCCTCGCTGCAGCAAACGCTCATCTTGATGAGATTCCCGCGCTGGAAGAGGAAATCCGGACACAGTCCTGGTTCGATGCAGGGACAGGTCAGCTTGCTCTGGACGCCGTGCGCGCGCAAAAGACGACGGCGGATGAAGTCAGAACGATGCTGGGATCCCGGTACGGTCTGGCAACGCCTGAGAAGGCCTGGGCAAGAGTAGAGTCTTTCGGCCGAGACGTTGCCGATGGTGCTACCACCGGGACGGATCGACTCTGGAAAGATGCAAAGTCTCTCGGAGAGGGCATTGCCGACGAAGCTACCACCGAGGCAGGTCGGCTCTGGGAAGAGGCAAAATCCTTCGGACAGGGCGTTGCCGACGAAGCCACCACCGAGGCAGGTCGGCTCTGGGAAGAAACAAAGTCTTTTGGACAAGGCGTTGCCGACGGAGCCGCTACCGGGGCGGACCGGATTTGGGAAGAAGCAAAATCCTTCGGACAGGGCGTTGCCGATGGAGCCACTACTGGGGCGGACCGGATCTGGGAAGAAGCAAAATCCTTCGGACAGGGCGTTGCCGATGGAGCCACTACTGGGGCGGACCGGATCTGGGAAGAAGCAAAATCCTTCGGACAGGGCGTTGCCGATGGTGCTGCTACCGCCACGGATCCGATCCTGGACGACATCGCATGGCTTATCGGCAAGGCCGAATCGCCGGAACGAGACGCTTTGGTCGAGGAGGTCATCCGTGCAGGTTCACTGAAATCCGATCAGGAACTGTACGAGTTACGTCAAAACCTCTGGAAGCAAACCTGGTTCAACCCGACCACCGCCATGTCGGTTTTGTCCGGTATCCTTGATAGAAGCACGACCCCAGAAGATGCCAGGGCCCAGCTTGGGGGCGGCTTGACCCGCGAGCAGGTTCGGGAAAGGCTCGACGCAATTCTTCAGAATGGCGCGGAATTTTTTAAGGGCACTGCAAGCACTGCGGTTACCGAGACCGGCCGCATCATCGAAGGCACGGGACAGCTTCTCAGCAGCCCCCTGTCAAAGGAAGAGCAGGCCCTGGTTGACGGGATCGCCGGCGCGCGCAACCTCAAGCCTGATGAGCTTGCTCTCCTGAAGCAGCAAATTCTTGAGCACGGTCTTTTTGTACATCCGCGAACGGCGAACGCGATTTTGCAGGGCGTCCTGGAGGGGAAGATAACACCCGATCAGGCCAGAGAGCGACTGAGCCCCCTGTTTTCCGATGTTTTCAAGGGTATCCAGAGCTATGGTGAGCAGCTTGGGGATTATGGCAAGACGCTTTTCCCCGCTGCGCCCGGTTATGAGAACAGCTTCGGTCGACAACTCGGCGAGATGGTCGGGTCCAACTTGCCTGGCATCACGGCCACTCTCGCGCTTGGCCCCGAGTTTGGTCTTGCAGTGGAAATGTTGCGAGGCGCCGGAGACGGTGCTGCCGCCGCCAGAGAAGCGGGAAAGCCCGAGGACGAGCAAACCACTGCGGCCATGCTCTACAGTATGACCGCGCTAAGCGACAAGATTCCAGCCGGAAAGCTGGCAGCACCACTCATCGAACGCCTGACCCAAAATCCGCTCCTGCAACAGTTTCTCAAGCAGGCCATCCAGGAAGGCGCAGCGCAGACGTTTCAGCAATTGCTACAAAATTTCATTAAACGGCAATGGCTGGACAAAAACCAAGAGGTGCTCGACAAACTCTTGGACACCTCTAAAGCGGGTGCAGGTCTCGGTTTGCTCAAGACGCTGCTGGATATCCTCATCCATATCCGCGGTTCGGCCCGCGCATCGGCCCTCGTCGGCATGCTTCAGCCTGATGGGGCGGAATTGGCGCGCCAGACCATCGGTGAAATCTCCCTCTATGCGCAAGCTTCCAAAACCCGCACACGCTCAGGCGACAACTTCTACGATTTTGTATCAACAGCCACAGCAGGCACGCTGGCCGATAAGCTTTCCGTACCGGCCGATGCCTTCGTTCGGCACTTCGTCGCAGCCGACGTTGATCCGCATGAGCTTGCCGACAGCCATGGCATGACGCGCCACGCTCTCGATATGGCGCAGGCGACTGGCGGCGACATCCGCATCCCGACAGCCACCTATGCCACCTATTTCGCGGGCTCGAAGCATGATCCATTCCTGATGGACAATATGCGCTTTCAACCGGGCGCTCTGACCGCCGCCGAGGCCAAGGTCTTCCGCGAGCAGGGCGACGCTCATAGCCAAGCCGCCAATTCAGAGGCGAAGCGCCTTCTCGCTTATGCCCTCACCAATCATGCCGCCGAACGGCGTGTCTACCATCAGGTTGCTTCGCGTGCCCGTGCGGCCGGACGTCCCGAGGAGACGGCGGCGCGCTACGCCATGACCTATCCGGCTCTCTATTCCACAATGGCAGCCTCAGATGGCCTCAGCCTCGACGAATATCTGAACCGCTACCCGCTGTCCTGACCGGCAAGCGATTTCCCGAGGAATTCACTTTGAAAAATTTGACAGATCGTTCCGCCGATACCGCGACTTCGCCCGCTCAGCAACCGATTGATAATCCAGCAACGGAAGCCGATAGCTCAGCATCAGCCACGTCGCCACATCTGTTCCAACGCCCGACTTTCACACCGGATAGTCCAATCCGACTTCCAAACGGCGCCGAAACCATCCTCGACATTTTCCGCAAGACGGACCTCGCCGCGATGTTGGACGGAGCAAGCCGCCATTTCCTCGATATCATGCACGATATGGCCAACCACGGCGTTCGCCCCGCGGGTGAAAGTTTCGCCCATCTCGAAAGCTGGTGGCGCGAGAACGCCCGTGCCGGTGCCACCGATAGCACCCGCACCAAGCCCGGCGTCAAGATCACCGCAAAAGATGTAGCCTCCGCACTCAAACAAGCCACCACGGGCGACTTGGTCAAAGACATCTCCATCGATGCCGGCATGCGATCCCGCTTTGCGCGTGCCGCCGAAACCTATCTGATCGAAGGCAAGGCGCCCTCACCTGAGATGCGCGGCGTGTTCGAACAGTTCCGCGACTGGCTGCTCTCGATCTATCGCCGGCTCGTCGCCCTCAATGTTTCCCTCGCGCCCGACATCGCCGCCATCTTCTTCCGCCTGCTCGCCTGCGACACCGCAATCGAGATGGCCCAACAGGATACCGGTGGCGATGAGCCCGTCTTTGCCAATGCCGAGACCGCGGGCCTGACGCAGGCGCAGTATAACCGACTGCTGAAGCTGCGCGCCCAGGCCGCGCGGGAGGCGAAAGCGCAGCTGCTGCGCCAGATGATGGAGCCCGTGCGGCGCGAGGGGCAGAAGAGCTATCAGGCGGAAAAGGCTGCCGTGCGCACCGAGGTGGAACGGGAGATCAACGCCACCGGCCTCTACCGCGCCATCGAATGGATGGCGAACCGCCGCTGGCTGGATGATGAAGCCCCCGCACCTTCCGGTGACATCCGTTTCGACAAACCCGCCCTCGTGGCGCGATACGGCCCCGCCATCCTCGAAGCCCTGCCGCGGGGTGAGCATCCCCTCTACGTTGATGAAGGCGGCCTCGATCCCGATATCGTCGCCGATCTCTTCGACCTCGGCTCCGGCGACGAGATGGTCGCTGCCATGGCGCTGGCGCCGAGCCGCGAGGATGCGATTGCCTTCGAAGTCGAACGCCTGATGCTTCAACGACACGGCGATATGCTGATCGATGGCTCGGCCGAGGAGCGGGCGATCGCGGCCGTGCACAATGACAAGCGGGCGCAGTGGCTGGCGGCCGAGCTGAAGGCCATCGTCGAAGTCGCCGGCAGTGGCGAAGGCCTGACGGTCGGCGAAGCCGAGGCCTATGCGCTGTCGGCGACCGCGGGCATGGAGGTCGGCGATGCCATGGCCGGCGCGCGCTTCCTTGCGGCCGGGCGGCGCACTGGCATGGAAGCTGCCCGGCTGGGCAATGAGCTGGCGCAGGATGAAAGCTGGCGTGACAGGGCGCGCAGGGGGATCGCCGCCGCCGGCACTAGCGATGCTGAGACCACCCCTCACCCCGAACAGAATGAACGTATCGGCAAGCTGATCACGGCCAAACGCCGGCAGCTTCTCAATCACGCGATCTATGTCGAAAGTCTGAAAATTATCCGCGAGGTGGAAACCTTCGAGGCCGATGCCGAGCATCTCGCGAGCGGCACGACGCGCGAAAAGCTTGCGGAAGCCAGCCGCCGCGATGATGGCCGCATCGACTATCTCGGCGCGATCGACGCGCTGCTCGATCGCTATGGGCTCGCTGGTCCGACAGGAAGCCAGACTGCCGCTCAGGACGACCCGCGCACCGCCGTGAGAAACTATACCCTGGCCATGAAGGCAGCAGGCCGGGAAAACGAGCTGGCCATTGCCGATAGCGTGCTGATCACTTCCGGACGCCAGTCCTACAAGGAGATCACGCTCGAGCGCTTCCGCGCTGTCATGGCCGCGCTGAAAAATCTGGAACATGCCGCAGAGCGCGCCGGCAGGCTGATCGATACCGATGGCGAGACGGATTTCGACGAGACCGTCGCCGCCCTGCTTGACGCCGTCGGCAAGGCAGCGCCACCGGCCGCCGGCATCCGCCCTCACCTCGACCCTGCCCTTGCTGCCGACGCCCTGCTGCAGCAGATCGGCGGCGGCGCGGCTGGCGCCGCCTATCAGGCCATCAAGGCGCCGCTCGATGCCGCCGCAGGGCGGCTTGCGCTCAGCAGACAGAAAGCCGCCGCCGATCTGCAGGCGCTCTATGATGTCTATTCGGCCGAGGAGCGGCGCGAGATGGCGCAGGCCCGCTATCTTCCGGCGCTCGGCCGGTCCCTGTCGAAATGGGATTCCATCGCCATTGCGCTCAACGCCGGCAATGAGGCCAACCGCCGGCGCCTGACGGATGCCCGCATCGAGGGCGCGCTGGATGAAGCCGGGCTCGGCGGTGTGCTCGCCTCACTCGACGAACGCGATGCGGGTTTCGTGCGATCCGTCTGGGATTTTCTGGCCAGCTTCCAGCCCGATATCGCCGCGCGCGAAAAGCGCCTGACCGGCATCGAGCCGCAATGGGTGCAGCCCGTGCCCGTCATCATCGCCGGCAAGGCGCTGAAAGGCGGCTATTACCCACTGGCCTATGATGCCACGGAGACGGCGCCAGATCTGCCGCAAGCGCTGCTATCAGGCCGTCTCGCCAAGTCCCAGACCGAGGCCAGCCATGGCCGGTCCCGCACCGATCTCATAGGCCGCCCGCTCGATCTCGATATCGCCGTGCTGCACCGGCATGTCAATCACCTGCTCTACGACCTGGAATTCAGCGAGCCGCTTTCGAATGTCAGTCGCCTGCTTGATAATGTCAGCCTTCAGATGGCCCTCGAAGACATCGGCCGCGAAGCCGATCTTGAGACCTTGCAAGCCTGGCTGAAGGAAACGGCCGCCGGCGAGCTGCGCTCCGCAGACAGCATCGGCCGCATGGCTCGCCTGGCGAAGAAGAACGTCACCGCCGTCAGCCTGGCCAATGATCTCGCGGCAGCACTTTCAAGCCGCTACCGGCTTGCCGAAATAATCGCCGCGTCAGGTAGGAGCGATTACGTGGCCGCTCTGCAGAATACCTTCCGCCCCGGCATCATCAGGCAAGTCGTCAGCCACTCGCCCCTCATGGCCGGTCGCCAACTTTTTTCGGATGCCCGAACGGCGTGGGAAACGATGGCCGGCTGGCTCACGGAGACGCTGCGATACCATCTCATCGAGATACCGGTGTGGCTCGCACACTATGACAAGGGCCTGCGCCAATTCGGCGGAGATGAAGCGCGCGCCATTACCCATGCCGATGCGTACATGCAGCATGCGATATTAGGCCCGTTCCCGGCACATGCCGGAGCAAGCGAAACCCTGCGGCTCTTCACGGCTCTCGGCTCGCATCTCGCCGCGAAGTTCAAGGCCGCCGCCGAAGCCACCGATGCGGATGCAGCACAAACCACGCAGCAGGGCCTTTCTCTCGCCATGGATCTGACCGCACTTGCCATGGCGGACACCGTGTTTACTACGGTGATGGGCGGGCGGCATGGCGACGCCACATGGCCGGTCTTCCTGGCCCAGCACACCGGCTATTCCGTCATGGCCGCCCTGCCCGCGATCCGCGACGGGGAAAACCCGCCTGTCGGCTCCGACAGCGATGCAAAGGCGCTGGCAAATGCCATCAGCTCACCATCAGGCGACCTCAACATCGACCACCGGCACATAACCGAGATCATCGCCGCCACCGGTCTTGTGGCAGAGTCACCCGCTGATGAAATCCTCCGCAAGATCGATGCCGGTCTCGCGCAGATCGCCCGGCCGTGATTTTCGATTTCAACCGTTCACCCCCTATCCATGATGCCAAACGAGGAATGGCATCATGGACGAAACGACCCGCAACGAACTTGAGAAGCTCCACGGCAGGATCAACGATTTGAAGGAGCGTGTCGTCTCGCTGGAGGCGCAGCAGCCGCATATCAATGCCGCCCTGCTGCGTATCGAAGGCAGCGTAGAGAAGCTTGCAAACCGCATCGGCAAGGCACTCTGGGCCATCGTCGCCATCATGCTGACGCCGCTGGCCGGGTTGTTGATCAAGGCGATCGCCTCCGGCGCGCTCGCCCGCTTTCTCTAAGCAATTCCAGCAAAAGTGCGTAGCGGTTTTGTGTCAGAAATTTTGGGGAAAACAAAGAGATAAAGCATTTCTCTAATTCAAACTCTCTGAGTTCACCCCGACAACTCTCCCCAGGCCATCCTGCCGCTCCATCACAACAAGGGCAGCAGACATGACCCTCGTCTTCATCCGCATTCTCCTGCGTTACCTCGCCGCCATCCTCGTCACCCGTGGGCTGATCGCCCCCGATCTCGGCGAAATGATCTCGCGTGATCCCGATGTCGCTATGGCCCTTCAGGTCGCCTCCGGCGTGCTCATCGCCGCCATTGCCGAAGGCTGGTATTATCTGGCGCACCGCTGCGGATGGGCGAAATGAAGTGGCTGAGCGACCTGCTGCTCGGCGGCATCATCGAGAAATTCACCGGCCCGCTGCTATCAGCCTATCAGGCAAAACTCTCGGCCGAGACCGATCAGCAGAAGCTTGCGGCCGAGGAAGTGATCAAGGGCATCGAGGCTGCCCGCGATATCGCGGTCGCGGAAGCCGCCGACCGCTGGAGCGCCACCCGCCTCGGCCGCCTGCTCATCGTCATCCCTTTCGGGCTCTGGTGGGCGGCGATCTACATGGTGCAGCTCCTCAATCCCTGGTTCGGCCTCCACCTCGTCGTCGTCGACGTGCCGCCGCGCATCAATGACATGGCGCTGGTGCTGATCCCGGCGATCGTCGTCGGCGATGCCGGAGCGCTGCTCGCGCGGCGTTTGAAGAGATAGCAAGACACCAGCTCAACCATTGCCTGCCATCATCACCCCATCAAGAGAGCGACGGGTTGGGGGCCGAATTCCTCCGGTGACCTTGCGAAACGCCTTCGGCCGGAGCCAGGCGCTCTCTTGATGCCAGCCTTCTGCTACCAGAAGCGCCACCACGGATGCTTTGCAGTTGATGAAGCCGGTGCGATGGCCGCTATGGGTTCGCCATCCGGGCCATAGAACTCCCCGTCGTCTCCCTGCACTCTGGCGCCGAGGTGTTCGGCGATCGACCACATCTTGCGGCGAATTTCGGGATCGGGGTTCTTGGCGTCGATGTTATCGCTCCCGCTCCAGGCAAGCCAGCACAGATCGTTTCCACGCTCTCCGCCGGAATAGGCTGTCCAGACGCAGAGGCCTTTCTGTTCGACGCGGAGAACCTTGCCACCATTCAAGGCAGTTTCGGCAAAACCATCGTGCCGCAGCTCGGGGTCGCCCTCCACATAGGCAAGCCAGTCCTCAAGCGAAAAGCCCGGGTTAGGGTCAAACCAGTTCTCTTTGCGGGTAATATGAAGATCATACCCCATTTGCCTCACCCTCCACGGGAATTCATATCCTGGGCCGACCCTACGTTCGGCACATAAACAAAAGGTTGCGTATGACGAGCTGTTAGGGCCGACTGCGCGGGCTCGCAGCGACGGATTCGGGAAATTCAGGCATGACGGAAGAAACCTGTAACGAGATCACCCTTGTCTCCGCCGAGGAACGGCCCGATCTCATCCCCGCGTTCGACGAACTCGGTGCAGCCGTCTGGCCGAAATTCATCGGCGGCGACGCTGCTGTCATCAAATACTGGAACAGTCTGTTCTCTGACGGCCTGCGCCGCCATCAGTTCCTGGCCGTCGGCAGGGACAGCCAGGGAAACGAGCAGGTTGTTGCTACATCGAACAGCATCCCCTTCCTCTGGCCCGAACCTGAAGACGACGCCTCCCTGCCCGGTGCCGGATGGGATGCCGTTCTCGCCCGTGGCGTAGAGGCGCTTACGTCGGGTCAAAAACCCAATACCCTCTCAGCCCTCGCCATCGTCGTCTCGCCCGCCATGCGCGGTTCGGATCTCGCCGAACGGCTGATCGCCAACATGAAGGCGGATGCCAGACATTACGGCTTTCAGGCCCTCGTCGCCCCCGTGCGCCCCACGAAGAAGGCCGCCTATCCCCTGACATCCTTCGAGAACTACATCGCCTGGACGACCCCGGCAGGCGCGCCCTTCGATCCCTGGGTGCGCAAGCATTGGCAGCTCGGCGCCCGCCTCGTCAAAATCGCTCCGAACTCGATGCGGGTCGAGGCGCCGCTGTCGCAATGGAGCGAATGGAGCGGTCTGCGCTTTCCCGTTTCCGGGCCGTACCATCTGGAGGGCGGTCTGACGCCGCTGATTGCGGATTGTGAGAGCGGGCTCGGGCTTTATAAGGAGCCGAATGTCTGGATGCGGCATAGGCTGGAGGATGATTTGAAGGTCTGATTGCTGGAGCTGAGACTGAAGATCCGCGGATAGAACCCTTGTGCCACGTAGCCCCCTCGTCCACCCTTCGGGCAACTCTCCCCGATGGGAGAAGGGGAAGCCGCGCCGTCTCAGGATAGTCTCAAGGACATCGTATGCCACCTCTCCTTCGCCGCTCGGGGGTCCGAAGGACGGGTCGAGACCCGTGGCTCGACCCCGGTCAGGGGGCCCGAAGGGTCGGATGAGGGGGCTCCGGGCCCCAGCCTCTCCTCTTTCTGCCTGCCAAGACTACCGAGTCCTCCTTCCATCCTCTCCTCCGCCACACTCCCAAGATTTTTCCACGATCCATCCCATCAACGAAAACCTATTTCGCTAAAGCCCCATCGAAGCAAATGTCTTCGGGTTCAAACTTCATAAAATTTATAGATTATATCTCATTCATGCATCAGGAGGATATCCGTGCCCAAGACCGCTTCCAATCCCATCGAGCTCGGCACCCGTGCTGCAGACTTCATTCTGCCTGACGCCAAGGGTGTGCTTCACAAGCTCTCCGATTTTGACGGCACGCCGGCGCTGCTCGTCGCCTTCATTTCCAACCGTTGCCCCTTCGTGCAGCTGATCCGCAATGATCTGGCCGCTTTCGCCAGGGAATACGAAGCCAGGGGCCTGCGCGTCATCGCCATCAACAGCAACGATTCGGAAGCACACCCGGAAGAAAGCCTTGCGGCCGTCGGCCAGGAAGCCGAAGCGATCGGCTACACCTTCCCCTATCTGAAGGACGAGGCGCAGGCGGTGGCGAAAGCCTATGGCGCGGCCTGCACACCTGATCTTTTCCTCTTCGATGGCGCGCGCAAGCTCGCCTATCACGGCCAGTTCGATGATGCCCGCCCGGGCAATGGCAAGTCCGTCACCGGCAAGGATCTGCGCGCCGCCGCAGACGCGGTTCTCGCCGGCGCCAGGCCCGCAGCCGAACAGACCGCATCGATCGGCTGCAACATCAAGTGGACCGCGGGCAACGAACCCTCCTGGTTCTCCAACGCTGCCTGATATCAGTCGCGGCAGCTACTCCCTCTGCCGCGCTCTTTCCCATGATCCAGAGATTTCCTGATGTCGCTGAAGCGTAAAGACTTGGCGGGCAGCGGCCCGTTGCATCTGCAGACGGACGTGCTGGTCCTCGGCGGCGGGCCGGCCGGCGCGTGGGCGGCATTGTCGGCTGCGCAGAATGGCGCCCGCGTCATCCTCGCCGACAAGGGCTATCTCGGCACGAGCGGCGCGACCGCCCCGTCGAACACCGGCACGTGGCTGGTGCCGCCGGGCGAAAACCGTGCCCAGGTCGTCGAGCGCCGCTGGCAGCGCACCGCCAATCTCGCCGACCAGCGCTGGATGCTGCGCACCGTCGACCAGGCCTATGAAAACCTGCTGAAGCTTGCCGAATGGGGCTATCCCTTCCCCGACGACGAGGATGGCAAGCTCTATATCGCCAATCTGCGCGGCCCTGACTACATGGCGTTCATGCGCCGCCGGGTGCTGAAAGCCGGCATCACCGTCCTCGATCACCACCCTGCCCTCGAACTCTATTTCGATGGAGAAGCCGTCACGGGTGCCGCAGGCATCGACCGCCAGCGCGACCGCGACTGGCGCGTGGATGCCGGCGCCGTCGTGCTGGCGACAGGCGGCTGCGCCTTCCATGAGCGCATCCTCGGTGCTGCGGCGCTCACCGGCGACGGCCACCTGATGGCGGCGGAAGCCGGCGCCAGTCTCTCTGGCATGGAATTTACCGGCAAATATACGCTCGCCCCCTATGGCTCCTCGCTGAACAAGGGCCTGCCCTTCCGCTGGGCCTCCTTCTTCCGCGAGGATGGCACGCCGATCCTCGATAGCGACGGCAACCACCTGCAGAACGGCATCGGCGAGCGCGAAAAGGAAATCGCGAAAGCCATGATCGAGGCCCCCGTCTATGCAGTGCTCGATCAGGCCGAACCCGCCCTGCAGGACTGGCTGCGCCGCGGCCAGCCGAACTGTTTCGTGCCCTATGATCGCTCGCCGGTCGATCCTTTCGCCCAAATGTTCCGCGTCACCTTCCGCGCCGAAGGCACCGTGCGCGGCACCGGCGGCATCCGCATTGCCACATCAGATTGCGGCACCGATGTGCAGGGCCTTTATGTCGCCGGCGATGCCGCAAGCCGCGAGCCCTTGGCGGGCGCCACATCAGGCGGCGGCGGCCCGAATTCTTCCTGGGCCATCGCCAGCGGCTGGTGGTCCGGCCAGGGTGCGGCGGGTCATGCCAAACGCCGCGGCGACAAGGCCTTCCGCGCCAATTCCAGCCCGCTCGGCCAGGCGGGTCTGCGCCCCGGCGGCACTTCGAAATCCTCACTGACGCCGAAGGATGTCATCGACAGCGTGCGCGCCGAAGTCACACCGCTGGAGAAGAACTATTTCCGCGAAGGCACCCGCCTGCAGGCGAGTCAGGACAAGCTCGACACACTCTGGGCCGATGTCAAAAACCACCTGTCCGGCGCCGGCCTCGACAGGCTGAAGGCACGCGAGGCAGCCTCCATTGCCGCCCACGGCCGCTGGTCGCTCGCTTCGGCGCTGGCCCGCAAGGAAAGTCGCGGCATGCACCGCCGCTCGGATTTCAAGGGTAATGACCCGACCTTCGCCCATTCCATCACCGTGCGCGGCGTCGATGACATCGTGGTCTCTTCCGCACCCGAGGCCCGACAGGAGATCGCATCATGATCGAAGTCGTCTCCGAAAGCCGCTGCGTGGAATGCGATATCTGCGTGAAGGTCTGCCCTGCCAATGTCTTCGACGCCACCGACGGCGTTCCCGTCATCGCCCGCCAGGATGACTGCCAGACCTGCTTCCTCTGCGAAATCTACTGTCCGACCGACGCGCTCTATGTCGCCGAGCGCGCCGACGGTCCCCTCGCCATCACTGAAGAAGAGGTCGAGGAACGCAATCTCTTCGGCAGCTATTCCCGCGCACTCGGCTGGCAGCGCGGCAAACCGGGCGGATCGCAACTCGACCCCACCCACCGCATCCGCGTCGCGCAAGTCTGAATTGGAGAAGCCCATGGACCGCATCACCGTCACCGATGTCCGCAAGACCTTCCAGCTGAAGCCCGGCCAGACGGTTCAGATCGATGGACGCCCTTCGGACCGCGTCACCGTCTTGAACGGTATCGATCTCACCATCCGCAAAGGCGAATTCATCACCCTCGTCGGCCCGAGCGGCAGCGGCAAATCCGTGCTGCTCGACATTATCGGCGGCCTCACCGAAGCCTCTAACGGCATCGTCCGGATCGATGGCAAGCACATCGTCAAGCCGGACCCGAAGACCGGTTACGTCTTCCAGCAATATGCGCTGTTTCCCTGGCGTACCGCTCTTGCCAATATCGAATATGCGCTTGAAGTCCACGGCGTTCCCAAGCGCGAGCGCACGGAGAAGGCTCGCTACTTCCTCTCCCTCTTCGGCCTCTCCGGCTTCGAGGATCGTTTCCCCAACCAGCTCTCCGGCGGCATGCAGCAGCGCGTGGCGATTGCCCGGGCGCTCGCGACCGACCCCGAAGTCCTGCTGATGGACGAGCCCTTCGCCGCACTCGATGCCCAGACCCGCGAGATCCTGCAGACCGAGCTTCTGCGCATCTGGGAAAAGATCAACACGACTGTCGTCTTCGTCACCCACTCGATCGACGAGGCGATCTACCTCGCCGACCGCATCGTCGTCATGACGGCGCGCCCCGGCACGGTGAAGGAAATCATCGATATCGACCTGCCGCGCCCGCGCGATGGCGACATCAGAGCAAGTGCCGAGTTCAACGCCCATCGCGGCCGCGTCTGGGAAGCGCTGCGCGACGAAGTGAACAAGGCGCAGAAAGACTGGGCGCTTTCACCCGCCTACGCCCACTGAAACCGGGAGAACTCTCATGGCATATGTAACCGACAAGACCATCCTCGGCGCCGAGCTGTCTCCCGCCCGTCCGAAGCGCACCACCCCGCGCGCCAAGCGCCGCATCGAATTCGGCGCCGCGAGCTATGGCCTGCCGCTCATGGTCGTCTTCTTCGGCCTCTGGGAAATCGCGCCGCGTCTCGGCTGGCTGAACCGCATCTTCTTCCCGCCGCTGAGCGAAGTGCTGGTGGCCTGGTACGCGATGCTACTCGACGGCACACTCTCGGCCAATATCGGCATCAGCCTGCAGCGCGCCGCCATCGGCTTCCTTCTCGCCGTCGTCATTGCCGTGCCGCTCGGCTTCCTGATGGGGCGTTATACGCTGTTCGAAAAGGTCTCCGACCTCTTGGTGCAGACGCTGCGCAACACCTCGCAATTTGCCCTTCTGCCGGTCTTCATCCTGCTGCTCGGCATCGGCGAGGCTTCGAAGATCGCCATCTGCTTCTATTCCTCGATCTTCTTCCTGCTGATCAACACGATTTCGGGCGTCAAATCCGTCGATCCGCTGCTGTTGAAAGCCGCCCGCTCCATGGGCACGTCCGATCTCGACATGTTCCGCAAGGTCATCCTGCCGGCCAGCATTCCCTCCATCGTCTCGGGCATGCGTCTTGCCGTCAAATCCTCGATCTTCGCCGTCATCGGCGCCGAAATGCTCGCCGCTAAATCCGGCCTCGGATTCCTGATCCAGCAATCGCAGCTGATGATGGAAACGGCCGATATGTATGCCGGCATCATCACCATGACCGCGATCGGCCTGCTCGTGAACTACCTGCTCGTCTGGTTCGAGCGCTGGGCGACCGCCTGGAAGGGCAATTCCGAAATCTCTCACAACTGAATGCAATACCGTTTCTGAAGGGGACACCACATGACAAGCTTCAACCCATCCATCCTGCGCCGCACGCTGCTATCAGGCCTTGCGGCGCTTGCGCTCGGCAGCGCAGCACTCGCGACACCGGCCCTTGCCGAAGACAAGCCCGATGTCATCCGCATCGGCAGCACGGCTCCCGGCCATCTGAAATTCATCCTCGAGCGCCATAGCGGCTCACTCGCCAAGGAATTCGAAAAGGACGGCATCAAGGTCGAATTCATCGCCTTCACCAATGGCGGCTCGGAAGCCACCACAGCGCTTGCCACCGGTGCTGTCGAATTCATTTATACCGGCAACAATCCGGCGCTGCGCGTCGCCGCAGCCGGTGCGGATGTGAAGGCGATCGGCCTCTCCAGCTTCGTCAAGGAAAATGGCTCGGCGATCATCGTCAAGACGGACTCGCCGATCAAGTCGCTGGCGGACCTGAAGGGCAAGAAGGTCGCCTATCTCACCGGCACCGTGCGCCACTCCACCTTCGCCAAGGCGCTGAAATCAGCTGGCCTGTCGCTCACCGATGTCGAATCCCTGAACCTCGCCTTCGACGCGTCAGGCCCGGCGCTGGTGCGCGGTGATGTCGATGCCGTCGTCGAAAGCGGCGATGTCGCCGCCAAGCTCGTCGACACCGGTGAGGCCCGCGTCATCCTCGATGCCTCCTCGCATCCGGAATGGTCCGCCCCCTTCCTGATCTCTGCCAATGGCGAATTCGTCAAAAAATACCCTGATCTCGTCAAGCGCCTCTTGAAGGTCGATATCGAAACCGCCCGCTGGGCCGATGCCCACCCGGAAGAAACGATCAAGATCTTCGTCGACGAAACCAAGTCCTCGGAAAAGTCCGTCCGCAAGACCTACAAGGACAACGTCTTCTACCAGGACCCGAAGATCACGCCTGAGGCGCTCGCCTCGCTGAAAAGCGAAGAGCAGTTCATGGCCGACGCCAAGCTGCTCAAGGGCTCCGTCGACTACGACAAGTGGATCGACACCAGCTTCCTCGACGCCGCCTATAAGGAAGTCGACGCCAAGAAGTCGAACTGATCTCCGGGCAGAACCCGCAAACGTTTCCTCGCCATCTGTGTTGTTGGCGGGGAGAAAATTGGCGCCTTTCGCAATATGTCTGGCGTCGTCTGCAAATGATCTGGCATGATGCGCCGATTACCTTGCGTTCTATGCAAGAGCAAAAAGGTGCATCATGAACAGCAAATCCCGACCCACGGCCCTGGTCACCGGCGCGTCATCCGGCATGGGGAAAACCATCGCCGGACGTCTGATCGCTGATGGCTATCTGGTCTATGTCGCCGCCCGCAACGTCGAGAAGATGGCCGATCTGGCAGAGCTTGGCGCAATCCCGCTGCAGATGGATATTTCGAAGGACGAGGACATCGTTGCCGCCGTCAGGGCCATCACCGAGAGATCTGGTGGCGTCGATGTGCTGGTCAACAATGCCGGCTTCGGTCTCTACGGCCCTGTCGAGGAGATCCCGCTCGATGAGGCGCGTTATCAGTTCGAGGTGAACGTCTTCGGCCCCGCGCGCCTGACCCAGCTTCTGCTTCCGGCTATGCGGGCGCGCGGCGCAGGCACCATCGTCAACATCACCTCGATGGGCGGCAAGATCTATACAGTGCTCGGCGCCTGGTATCACGCCACCAAGCATGCGCTGGAAGGCTGGTCCGACAGCCTGCGGCTCGAGCTCGAACCCTTCGGTATCCGCGTCGTCGTGATCGAGCCGGGACTTATCGAAACAGGCTTTGGCGACGCCGCTTCCCGGGGCATCCTGGAACGGTCCGGCACCGGCCCTTACGGGAAGCTCGCGCAAAGCGTGGCCGCCTCCATCGACAGGAGCTATGGCCGGGGCCAGGGAACCGATCCCAAGGTCATCGCCGATGTCGTCGGTGATGCCGTCCGGTCGGCCCGGCCCAAAACCCGCTATGCAGCGGGCAAATACGCAAAGATGATGATCTGGGTGCGCAAGTGGCTGGGCGACCGCGCCTTCGACCGGCTGATCAAGAGCCAGATGTGAAGGTCGCCGTAGAGGATGCAATGATGACCGGGAATGCGGGCGACAGATGCAGGCTGCCGCAGGCCTTCTGGCGGGCGGCGGACCGTATGGGCCTGCCCGCCCCGGCTCTGCTGCGTCAGGCAAGGCTGCCGGCGACACTGCATATCGCGCCGGAGACATGGCTGTCCACCGCGCAGTATTTCGCGCTGTGGCGTGCGGTCGAAACGCTGTCGCAAGACCCCGCCATCGGCCTGCGCATGACCATCGAGACCGATACTTCCGTGCATCCGCCTGCCACGATGTCGGCCTTCTTCGCCCGGGATTACCGCGATGGGCTGCACCGGCTGGCGCGGTTCAAACGGCTGTGCACCCCGGAGGAACTGACCGCAGCCGAAACCGGGAGCGAATGCCGGGTCGCGGTGCGCTGGCTTCATACCGATGAAGCCGAGCCGGATGCGGCAGCCGACGTGACCTTTGCGGCGATCCTTGAACTCGGGCGGCGCGGAACGGGGCGGCATCTCATGCCCATCCGGGTCGAGATGACCCGAACCGGGCCAGTGAGCGAAGCACATCGATCCTACTTTGATGCACCTGTTCGTACCGGCTGCGCGCAGAACGTGCTGGTGCTGGATCGTGCCGATCTGGACCTGCCGTTCTCAGGACATAACCCCGAACTGCTTGCGATCCTCGATCCCTCTCTTGCTGCATCGCTTGGCGAGATCGAAGCACGATCCTCGCTCCCCGATCAGGTGAAGATCCTGATCAAGCGCCGCATCGCCAGCGGCAAACCCGATATTGCCGATGTGGCCCGCGAAATGGGCATGAGCGAGCGGACCCTTCAGCGCCGCATCACAGAACAGGGCACGAGCTATCGCGGCCTGCTGGACGAAGCACGGCGGGAACTCGGCCGCCGTTTGCTGTCCGACGGGCAGAACGGCATCGAGGAGATCGCATTCCTGCTGGGCTTTCAGGATACCAGTTCGTTCTATCGGGCCTTCCGCGTATGGGAAGGGCTTACCCCGGCAGAATGGAGAGACCTTCACTGAAACGGTTTGTCCAGCGCCGCCCCATGCTCTCGATTCAGCGTATATCAGCAACCGCCCAAAAGCCTGCTTTGTTGATCGCCGAAATTCCGCGCGTCTCCCTGAGCCCGATTTCACGTCGGTCCGAATACAGTGGCGACAGCGTTTCCGGACAGGAACAATGAGCAGTTGAGTGCATTCCCTCATCGACCCAAGGAGGGACCCATGTCACCCAAAACCGTAAAAACAGCTGCATCCGCAACCGCGACGATCCACGATCAGCGCCTTCACAGGGGGGCCGGCGGCGAGCTCCATCAGATCGCCGAGGATGGCGCAGACGTCTTGACGACGTCGCAGGGCGCACCCGTTGCAGACGATCAGAACACGCTGAGGGTCGGCCCGCGCGGCCCGGCCCTGATCGAGGATTTCCATTTCCGCGAAAAGATATTCCATTTCGACCACGAGCGCATTCCGGAGCGGGTGGTCCATGCCCGCGGTTATGGCGCGCATGGTTTCTTCGAGACCTATGCCCCCCTGTCGAAATATACGAGGGCTGATCTTTTCCAGCGCGCCGGCGAGAAGACGCCGGCCTTCGTGCGCTTCTCCACTGTCGCCGGCAGCAAGGGTTCCTTCGATCTCGCGCGCGACGTGCGCGGTTTTGCCGTAAAGATCTACACCCAGGAGGGAAACTGGGATCTGGTCGGAAACAATATTCCGGTCTTTTTCATTCAGGATGCCATCAAGTTTCCGGATATTATCCATTCGGTCAAACCTGAACCGGACCGCGGCTTTCCCCAGGCGCAGTCGGCCCACGACAATTTCTGGGACTTCATCTCGCTGACCCCGGAAAGCATGCACATGATCATGTGGGTGATGTCCGACCGCGCGATCCCGCGATCATTCCGCTTCATGGAAGGTTTCGGCGTGCATACCTTCCGCTTCGTCAACGAGAAGGACGTATCCACTTTCGTCAAATTCCACTGGAAGCCCAAGCTCGGGCTGCAGTCGGTGGTCTGGAACGAAGCCGTCAAGATCAATGGCGCCGATCCCGATTTCCATCGGCGCGATCTTTGGCAGGCGATCCAATCGGGCAACTTCCCGGAATGGGAACTCTGCGTGCAGCTTTTCGATCAGAAATTCGCAGACGAGTTCGATTTCGACGTGCTCGACCCCACCAAGATCATTCCCGAGGAGATCCTGCCCGTCCAGCCGATCGGCCGGCTGGTGCTCGACCGCATGCCGGACAACTTTTTCGCGGAAACCGAACAGGTCGCCTTCATGACCCAGAACGTCCCGCCCGGCATCGATTTCAGCAATGATCCGCTGCTCCAGGGACGCAACTTCTCCTATCTCGATACGCAGCTGAAGCGCCTCGGCGGACCGAACTTCACGCATCTGCCGATCAATGCACCGAAGTGTCCCTTCCACCATTTCCAGCAGGACGGGCACATGGCGATGCGCAACCCGGTCGGCCGGATCAACTACGAACCGAATTCCTCGGGCGAAGGCCCGCGTGAATCGCCGGCCAGGGGCTTCCGCACCTTCCCGTCGGAGGAAACGGGGCAGAAGGTGCGCCTGCGTCCCGAAAGCTTTGCCGACCATTACAGCCAGGCGCGCCAGTTCTATATCAGCCAGACGCCGCCCGAGCAGCGTCACATCGCCGCCGCCCTGACCTTTGAGCTCAGCAAGGTCGAAAACCCCGTCATCCGCGAGCGGATGGTATCGCATCTGCTGAACATCGACGAGACGCTGGCTGCGAAGGTGGCAGCAGCGCTCGGCATTGCCGACATGCCGAAGCCGGCGGACGCGGCCATGCCGACCCGCCAGGATCTGGAGCCTTCAGCCGCACTCAGCATCATCGAGCGCGGACCCAAACGGTTCGAGGGCCGCAAACTCGGATTGCTGGTGACTGATGGATCGGACGCGGGTCTCATTGGAGCCATTACCGGCGCAATTACCGGGGAAAAGGGCGTGGTCGAGATCATTGCGCCCAAGATCGGAGGCGTGACCCTGTCGGACGGCTCGTTCCTTGAAGCCCAGCAGATGATCGATGGCGGACCATCCGTTCTCTATGATGCGGTCGCCGTTCTCGCCGCAGAAGACGCGATGCCCGACCTCCTCAAGGAATCCACCGCCCGCGATTTCGTCGCCGATGCATTCGCCCATTGCAAGTTCATTGGCTACGCAGCCCCTGTCCTGGCGCTCATGCGGAAGGCAGGCATCGAGGATCTCGATGAAGGCACGGTCGAGATCGGCTCGGCCAAGGACATCGAGGCATTTGTCGCTGAACTTGGAAAACTGCGGGTCTGGGCGCGAGAGCCCTCCGTCAAGATCCGCTAAACGCATCCGTGCCGCGGGCCTGCCCCGCGGCACCAATTCCTGCTTTTAAGCCTCTCAACCGGAAGCCTTATCCGAAAGGCCGACAGCTACATGTATTTACGCCGATATTACTGTTGCGTACTTTCGTGTTGCATACAAAGCGCCTAAACTTCAGCCCACACTAAAATGCCATCCGGGGGGAAGTCAGGCATGAGAGACCGATTGAACAGGATGAGGCAGTGTGGACGCCGCCTGACCGCGACCGTTGCGGCGGCATCGGCGGCCACGCAATCTGCGTCAGCAGCCGATGACGCAGCGACGCGGGCCTATCACACCGCCCTCACCGACCATGTACCCGGCTTCATCACCGGACCCGGCCAGACCGACTATCTCTTCATCGCCGTCATTGTGCTGATCCTGGTAATGATCCTCGCCATCGGCAATTTCTACTTCCAGCTCCATGCCGTTCCCGAGCGCATCGCGCACCGGGCCAACAAGGCGCAGCTGGAGATCGTCGCCGTGCTGGCACTGATCTCGCTCTTCACCCACAATCACCTCTACTGGATCATCGGCCTGCTGCTGGCGATGATCCGAATTCCGGATTTTTCGACACCGCTCTATTCGATCGCCCGGTCGATTGCGAGGCTCGCAAGCCGCCATCCCGAGGCCGGTGTTGCCCCGGCTGCTCCGCCAGCCTCAAATCATGCTGCCCCGGTTGCAGCAGACCCGTCGCCCCCAGCCAATTCTCCCACGGCCACTGCGCCCGTTTCCGGTGCACCGATCGCTCCCGCGCCATCCGCCACGCATCCGCACATCGTCCAGCCGGTCATCAAGTCCGGTGCACAGGGAGAAGGTATCTGACCATGCTTGAACTGATGCTGTGCTCGATGCTGACCATCCTCCCGGATTATCTCTACCGCCGCTATGTGCAGGATAAGCGCATCGGCCGCGAGATCACCCTCTACAGCATGTGGTACGAACTGCGCTGGGGCATTTCCGCCTGTCTGCTGCTCACCATCTCGCTGATCACCATGATCTTCTATTTCCACCCCTCGACGAAGAGCGTCACCGCCGTCTTCCGCACAGTTACCATCCTGCCGGAATCCATGGGCCGGGTCGATGAGGTCTATGTCGGCGTAAACCAGAAGGTCGCGGCTGGCGCACCGCTCTTCCGCCTCGACGACTCCGCCCAGAAGGCCGCCCTTGATGTGGCGCACAAGCAGATTGCCGAAGTCGAGGCTCAGAGCAGGGTGGCCGAGAGCGAGCTTGCCAGCGCCGACGGCATGATCCGGCAGGCTGAAGGCGCCCTGCAGGTCTCGATCGACGAGTTGCAGATGAAGACCCAGCTTCTGAAGAACGATGCGGTTGCCCGCCGCGAGGTGGACCGGCTGACCAATACCGTGGAAAGCCAGCGGGGCATGGTCAGTGCCGCCTATGCCAACAAGGAAACGCTGCAGACCAAGCTCAACGTGCTCCTGCCGGCGCAGAAGGCCAGTGCCGGGGCAGCACTCAACCAGGCCCAGGTGGAACTGGACAAGACGGTCGTCAAGGCCGGCATCAACGGCACCGTCCAGCAGTTTACGCTGCGCAAGGGCGATGTGCTGAACACCATGCTGCGCCCGGCGGGCATCCTCGTGCCCGAAGAAGCCGGCCGCGGCACGCTGGTTGCCGGCTTCGGGCAGATCGAGGCGCAGGTCATGAGGCCCGGCATGGTGGCCGAAGCCACCTGCGTTGGCAAACCCTTCGCCATCATCCCGCTCGTCGTCACCGAGGTGCAGGATGTGATCGCCGCCGGCCAGCTGCGCCCCACCGACCAGCTCGTCGATGTCACGCAACTGTCAAGCCCCGGCACGCTGACCGTTTTCCTGCAGCCCCTCTTCCCCGGCGGCCTCGACGGCGTGCCGCCCGGCGGCAGCTGCATCGCCAACGCCTATACCAACAACCACGAAGCGCTCGCCGACCCCAATATCGGCACCTTCAAATCGATTGGCCTGCATGTCATCGATACGGTCGGCGTGGTGCACGCCATGATCCTGCGCATGCAGGCCATGTTGCTGCCGGTCCAGACGCTGGTGCTGACGGGGCACTGAGGGCATTTGTCGAGGCAAGCACTGACTCCTCTCCAGCATGCCTGTCCGAGCATGACGATTGAGCGCGTGGCAACCCGGCCACGTGCCACCTTGCGAAGCGCCCTCCAACCCCTCACCTATGCAACAGAACTTGCCTCACTCCACAGGCTTCCCATGAACCCCGCAGCCGACGACTTTTCCCAGGCGCTTGCCCTTATACCCGAGGGCTACAGCGAAGGTAGCTTCGAAGCCGGCCGCTGGGGCGCCACCGTCAAGCGCTCGCCGGATGGCAAGCGCATCTGGCTCTATGCCGAAGATCTCGGCGGCAGCGATGTCGTCAGCTTCAACCTCTACCTGCTGGAGGCAAGCGGCAGCAGCCTGAAACCCTGCGAGATGTCGTCCGCCAAGGTGGTCGCCTTCGTGCTCGGCTACCGGCCGGACAAGCAGGGTCACCCCAGGCTGCCCGCGAAACGCTCCGCCAGCCGCTGACGCTGAAAGCCCTCGATGACGAAATCGACGAACACCCGGGTCTTGAGCGGCAGCAGTGTCCTGTTGGCGTAATAGACGGAGATCGGGCCGATATCGACATACCAGGAGGGCACCAGCCGGATCAGCTCGCCGCTGTCGAGATGGGCAAGCGCATCTGGCTTGGAGAGCAGCGTGACGCCCAGCCCGAGAAGGGCGGCCTTCCGCATGGCGGCGGGATCGTTGACGACGATCCCCGGCGTGAGATCGACAGGCTGCACCTCTCCCGCAGCGTTACGCATCTGCCGTTGCGGAATGCGCCCGGTATTGATCGATTTCATGACGATGCCGTCGAGCCCCGCAAGTCCGGCCGGATCGGCCGGCAGCACGCGGCCATTGATATACGCAGGTGACGCCACCGCCACGAGATGGGCCGGCGCCAGCACCCGCGCCACCACGCCCGAGGCAAGCTCGAAGCCGCCTCCAACAGCCGCGTCATAACCTTCGCCGACCAAATCCACCTGCCGGTTCTCGAACATCCATTCCGGCCGCACCAGCGGGTAACGCTTCATGAAGTCGGGCAGCATGGGCAGCACATATTCTATGCCGAAGGCCGGGCTGAGGCTGACTTTCAGGATGCCGGCCGGCTCCGCCTGCTCGTTGGAGATTTCGGCTATCGCCCCCTGGAGCCCCTCGAGATGGTCGCGCATGGCGATGAGAAAGCGCTCGCCTGCCTCCGTCAGCGTCAGGCTGCGCGTGCTGCGATGAAAGAGCCGGAGCTTCAGATTGACTTCGAGTGCCGCGACATTGCGGCTGACCGCCGCCGGCGTCAGGCCAAGGCGCCGCGCCGCCGCCGAAAAGCCGCCGAGTTCAGCGCTGCGCACGAAGGATTCCAGGTTAGCCAGGCTTTCCATCAACCACGACCTTCAAGAGACACTTGAAACTGATACCATCCATTTCGGCCTAATCAAAGAGGAATGGCAGCGCGATATTGGCTCTATCGAAACGACATTCAGAAAGGAAACTTGCCATGTCCATCGGTATCATCGGCGCCGGCAATATCGGCTCCGCCTTCGCCCGCGCTCTCGCCCGTAACGGTATCTCCGCCACCATCGCCAACAGCCGCGGCCCGGAAACGCTGGCCGAGCTCACCGCAGAACTCGCCCCGCATATCACGGCCGGAACGATCGCGGAGGCTGCCGGCGCCGATATCGTCCTCATCGCCGTGCCCTGGTCGAAGCTGCCGGCGGCACTGTCCAGTCTGCCGGATTGGGCCGGCCGCATCGTCATCGATGCCAATAACCCGATCGAGGCACCCCTCTTCAAGCCGGCCGAACTCGGCGGCCGCCTGTCGAGCGAAATCGTCGCCGGCCTCGTGCCCGGCGCCCGCCTCGTCAAGGCCTTCAATCACCTCTTGGCCAACCTCGTCTCCGCCGACCCCAAGGCCGAAGGCGGCAACCGGGTGCTGTTCTATTCGGGCGACGATCAGCAAGCGAAGGCGGAAGTCGGCGCGCTCATCACCCGCCTCGGCTTTGCGGGCATCGATCTCGGCCCGCTCGCGACAGGCGGCAGCCTCACCCAGTTCCCCGGCGGCCCGCTGCCGGCAATCAACTTCGTCAAGTTCGGTTGAGGGTGGAGCACCATGTCACCTCTCGAAACGGCGCAGACGTTCTTCGCCCACTGGAGCGCCAACCGCATCGACGAAGCCGTCGCCATGCTGAGCGATGATGTGCTCTACGACAACGTGCCCCTGCCTGATATCGTCGGTCGCGAAAACGTCCGGAAGTTCCAGGCCGATTTCGGCATCGGCACCGGCTTCAAGGTGGATTGGAAAATTATCGAGATCGCTGTCTCGGGCGATGTCGTGCTGAATGAGCGCATCGATATCTTCACTCATGAAAGTGGCGGCACGATCACCCTGCCGGTCATGGGCACGCTGACGGTGGAAAACGGCAGGATCACCGTCTGGCGCGACTATTTCGATCTCGCAAGCTTCGAACGGCAACTGGTGACGATCAAGCCATAGCGGCTGCAACCACCTGCACCTTACGCGGCGCCGGCAATATCGGCGCCGCCTTTGTCAACAGCCGTATAGCCCTTAGACAAAGGTAACCACGAAGCGGGATACGGACAGATTTAGTAGATGACCCTCAGGCCGGCTAGACCGGGCTCGTGTTCAGTCGCAACCCTGTAATAAGTGCCACCGTTCCGGCAATACACGTGAATGAACGCAGCTGGCGCATGGAAACCATAGCACTCGCTTGCGGATTAACCTCTGGCGCGACTATTTCGACCTCGCGAGCTTCGAGTGGCAGCTAGCAGCGAAAGCGATAGCAACTCAAACCCCGGACATATCAGTGGCCGGGGCGCCGCTCACTGCTGCTGGAATGCCAGCCGCACGCCAAGCGCCATATAGATCGAGCCGATCACCTTCCCCTGCCAGCGGCCAATACTCCGGTTCCTGCTGAGCCAGCCGCGCACCGAGCCGGCGCCGAAGGCCAAGGCAGATGTCACGCTGATGCTGAGCGCCACGAAGATGATGCCGAGCAGCGCGAATTGCCCGATCACCGATCCGCTCTCGGGATGGATGAACTGCGGCAGGAAGGCGAGGAAGAACAGCGCCGTCTTGGGGTTCAGGATTTCGGTGAATATCCCCTGCCGGAAAGCCTTGCCGGGGCTGATCTCCGGGGCCGCCGCCATATCGAGATTGACGGACTTTTCGATGAAGGCCCGGTATCCGAGATAGATGAGATAGGCCACGCCGATATATTTGACCACTTCAAAGGCGAGTGCCGAAGTCGCAAGCAAAGCCGAAAGGCCGAAGGTCGCCATGGTCGAATGGATGAGATCGCCCGCCCCAATGCCAAGCCCCGTTGCGATGCCCGCCCGCCGGCCGCCGCTGACCGATCGGGCGAGAACCAACAGTGTCGCCGGCCCGGGAATCACCATCAGCCCGAGCACGACAAGAATGTAGGTCGTCAAAACAGCGATACTCATCTTCGATTCCGTGCTTGAAATATCCGCCCTTAAATTAACGGCTTCGGCCGTCGGCGCAATATTCGAAAAGTTTACACCGCGACTGCTGCCGAGCCCCTGCTTTCCGCGAGAAACGCCTTGCGCCGGACACCGAATAAGCGCAGGATTCCAATCGCTGGCAGCCACTTCAAGGGCGCTGCCGGTTCGGGCGTTAGCCTGGCCCCAACGAAAGGAGGACGTGATGTCTTCCGACTTTTATCCGTCAAGCCTGTCGCGCAATCTCATCCGAACCGGTGCCTTCGGCTACCGCGAGAATGTGGCGCTCGGCATTCTCAATCGTGCCGAAGATGCCGCCGCCAGGCAGCGGGACCAGCGTTTCGAAGCCATCGGAAATTTCGTGGCTTTTCCCGATTTCAGCCGTGGGCCGCAGGCCGGCCGCGGAACAAACGCGCGCCGCATCCATTCTCTGGGGCAGTTGCATGTTTCCACATTGGCAGCCTCTCTGGACAAGCGCTCCGGCATCGGACCCCTGCCCCTTTGATGCCGCAACGGCCACGCCGGCCAGCCGGCGGCAGCCTCAATACCTGATATACCCCGCATCACCACACCAGGAGGAAACCATGGCCAAAGGCCAAGTCCGCAGCAACCGCGAAACCCGCAAGCCGAAGAAGGACCGTAGCGCTTCGGCGGCTACACCTGCCCCGGCGCCCGGCACGCAGGTCAAGATGGCAAGCAGCAGCACGGGCAGCGACAAGAAGAAATAACGCCGAGCCCTCCGGTGTGACGGCCCTGCGGCCGTCCCGCCCAAGTTCCAGAGGATAACAATATGACCACCGACAAGCGCGCAGCGGAAAATCTCTTTCGCGCGCCGCAGCCCGAAAAAGCCTCCGATGCCGAAAAGCTTCAGGATGTTCGCAAACGGCTGCTCTTGAAACAACGCGAAACCAGGCAGGATGAACGCCGCCAGCGCCAGATAACGCGGGCGACGCTTCCCGTCGTTTGATCCTGAACCCGCCGGCCCCGAAGAGCTGGAAGACTCCGAAATCGGGATGGCTCGGCATATCAGGAGCGAGCAAGGACCATAAAGTGGCAGAATTCAATTATCAGACAGAAGCCGGGCTTTACACCGGCAAGACATTGCGCAGCACCCGTGGCCCCCGCTACAAGCGGTTTGAAACCGCCGCGGAAGCGGTGCGTTTTGCCATGGAAGATATGCCCGGCTCGCAATTGCGCGGCTGCGTGCTGGAAGTGAATGAAGCCCGCTTCGACGAAAGGCAGATCCGCATGCTCTACGATGCGCCTGCCTATCCGCTCTCGCGCAGAGAGAAGTGACGGAGACGTGACGGCGCCGCGGTCATTTCCCGCGGTCATTTCTCCCTGCGGTCATGTCCCCACGGTTATTCCAGCGCCGCGCCATGAAAACAGGGAGGCAGGATGACGATTTTCTCCGTCCGCCACATCACATCCTATCATTACAAAAGGCCCGTGCATTTCGGCCAGCACCGGCTGATGTTCCGCCCCCGCGACAGTTTCGACCAGACGCTCCTGAACTGCAGCCTCGATGTCTTTCCCAAGCCGGATTCCGTCCGCTGGATCCACGATGTCTTCGGCAACTGCATCGCGCTGGTCGAGATATCGGCGGCCTCCGCCGAACTGCGCTTCGAAACGGTCATCCGCCTCGACCATACGGTGCAGGTTCCCCTCGATCTGGAGATCGATACGCAGGCGTTGCGCTTTCCCTTTGCCTATGATGACGACGAGGCGATCGATCTCGAACGGACCATCGTCAGGCACTATCCCGACGCCGATGACGAGGTGGGCAAATGGGCACGGCAATTCGTGCCCTTGAGCCAGCGGGCCCGCACCGGCCATATCCTGATGACGCTCTGCTACGCCATCCATGAGAGCTTCAACTATAACAGGCGCTCCGAACACGGCACGCAGCCGCCCCGCGATACGCTGCGGCTGCGCAGCGGCACCTGCCGCGATTTCGCGCTCTTGATGATGGAGGCGACCCGCTCGCTCGGCTTTGCCGCCCGCTTCGTCACCGGCTACGTCTATGTGCCGGATCGCGACGGCTCCGTGACAAGAGGCGGCGGCGCGACCCATGCCTGGTGCCAGGTCTACCTGCCGGGTGCCGGCTGGGTGGAGTTCGATCCCACCAATGGCATCGTCGGAAGCCGCGACCTGATCCGCGTCGGTGTCGCACGCGACCCGCGCCAGGCCGTGCCGCTCTCGGGAAGTTACGACGGCGGATCGCGCGATTTCGACAGCATGAAGGTGCAGGTCAACGTCACCACGGAACGGGAATTCGATGCCGCAGGCGGCGGGTGACGGAACGCCTGGCCCGCTCACGCATTCGCCTGCAGGACCACCGCTGTTTCAAAGGACCACCGCCCCATGAAGATACGCGCAGGCTTTCACATCGGCTATGAATGCGAACACGAAACGCCCATGCTGCTGGTCCTCAACCTCCACCCGTCCCGACGCGTGGATCTGCTGACAGAACAGGCGCTCACTTTCGACCAGCCGATCGAAGCCTGGTCCTATACGGACGGCTTCGGCAATGCCTGCAGCCGCATTACAGCGCCGCCGGGCCTCACGACCATTTCCACCGAATTCGAAATCTATGACAGCGGCCTGCCCGATCCCGTGCCCGATGGCGCCATGCAGCACGATATCAACGATCTTCCCGATGACGTGCTCGTCTACCTGCTCGGCAGCCGCTATTGCGATACCGATCGTCTGGCCGATTTCGCCTGGAAGACGTTCTTCAAAACACCGCTCGGCTGGCCGCGCGTCCAGGCGATCCTCGATTTCACCCACAAGCGCATCGCCTTCGACTATCTGAAGGCCGACCCGCTGCGCACCGCCTTCGGCGGCTTTACCGACCGCACGGGCGTGTGCCGCGACTTCGCCCATCTCGCCATCACGCTCTGCCGCTGCATGAACATTCCGGCGCGCTACTGCACCGGCTATCTCGGCGATATCGGCGTGCCCAAGGATCCGAACCCGATGGATTTCAGCGCCTGGTTCGAGGTTTATCTCAGCGGCCGCTGGTACACGGTCGACGCCCGCCACAATACCCCGCGCATCGGCCGCATCCTGATCGCCACCGGCCGCGACGCCACCGACGTCGCCATGTCGACGGCTTTCGGCCCCGCTGTTTTGAAGCGCTTCGAAGTGATCACGGACGAGATGCCGGTTTGAGACGTGGGAAAGCGGGGAAATTCCACCATGCGGACCCTCCCCCGCCATAAGACGCAACGATCAGGCCTTGCGTCGCTTTAATGGCGTCCCCTTGCAATTTCCATTACCCACGATAAGGTAATCAAAATTAAGGTAATCGTGATTAAGGTAATCGTAATTACAGTGGGTGGATTGAATGGAGTTTCTAGGTCGCGAGCGCGAACTTCAGTTGGTGAGAAGCGAGCTGGATTCCTCAAGGCCATCCCTCGTCATCTTGTTTGGCCGGCGCCGCATCGGCAAGTCGAGATTCCTGCGTGAAATCGCCAAAGGCCGTAACGAAATCTACTTTCAGGCGACACGCGTCTCATCGCTTCTTAACCTGGAGCAATTCAAAGCCGAAGTCGGAAAAACGATTGGTTTCAAGCCACAACTCAACGCTCTGTCCAGTTGGGAGGGCGTCCTCCACTATGTGGCGGAGCGTGCAGCAGAACACCCGGGCCTGATCGTCACGATCGATGAGTTTCCATACCTTCTCGATGACGAGCCCGCGCTACCTTCCATTCTTCAAAAATTCTGGGACTCTGATGCGCTCAGCCAAGGAGCCATGAAGCTGATCCTCTGCGGTTCCGCCATCTCTCAAATGGAAGAATTGTTGGCCGAGCGGAATCCTCTTTACGGGCGCAAGACCTTGTCGCTGGACATGAAGCCGCTGCCTTTGAGTGACGTTGCCAGATTTTTCCCGGAATACGGGGCTGAAGACATCATCAAGGCTTATGCGATTTTCGGCGGCATTCCCTACTATCTCCAACTCTGCAACCCGAACGCGCCCCTTAGGAGCAACGTCGTCAATTTGCTGTTGACCGAGACGGGCACACTGATTGACGAACCGAACACGCTGTTACAAACCGAGCTTAGGGAACCGAGCTTTTACTCCAGCATCCTGGCGGCCGTTGCCGATGGCTGTAACAGCAAATCGGAGATCGCAAATCGACTGGGCGCCAAAGCAGACAGCATCGGACCCTATATGGCAAAATTGCTGGTCCTTGATCTTATCAGCAATGCCAAGTCGTTGGATGCAGATGAGAAGGGCCGAAACCGGCGCTATCGCGTCGCAGACAGCCTGATTTCCTTCTGGCATCGCTTCGTGCGCCCGAACCTGACTGCGATCAGCAGCGGTTTTGGCGCAGACGTTTATGACCGTGTCGTGGAGCCTCGGTTTTCAGAATACATGGGCATCGAATTCGAAGCGATCGCGCTGGAATATGCCAGACTCCACATTCAGGAAGTACTCGGAGTCCCTGCCCAGGAAGTCGGTCAGATCTGGGGCCATTCCGATTTTGACATCGATGTCGCCGGCAGATTGCTGGACGGTGCATTCTTCTATGGGGAGTGCAAATGGAGGTCGAGCGCGATCGACCTTGGCCATGTAAGGCTGTTACGCGAGCGATCCGAAAAGACATCTTACGGAAAAGGTGCCGCCGACAAGCATTTCCTGTTCTTCAGCAGAACGGGTTTTTCGAGCGATCTCACCGAGTTGGAAAAAGACGAAAAGCAACTTCATCTGCTCACCCCCGAAACCCTGGTGAGACCGCGCGGGTAGCTC
The DNA here is from genome assembly GCF_056397645.1 of Rhizobium sp. 05L429. Taxonomy (NCBI): domain Bacteria; kingdom Pseudomonadati; phylum Pseudomonadota; class Alphaproteobacteria; order Hyphomicrobiales; family Rhizobiaceae; genus Rhizobium; species Rhizobium sp. 05L429. The sequence continues at coordinate 107,530 of NZ_JBFTNV010000011.1, forward strand.
CAGGTTCGCCCCGCAGCGTCTTGCAATAGTCCTCACTCGTCAAAAGGCGCCTGCGCAACAAGATCGACGGACGACATAGGAACCGCATAACCGGGCACGAGACGTTCGCCGAAATCGCGGACGAAATTGTCATAGGTCGTTTCCGGCCGCGTCCTGGCGATGTGGCAGAAACAGCCGGTCATCTTCTTCTTCATGCCGAGCCGGGGAAATTCCGCGACGATCGCCCGCATCTCGGCCGCCGGAATGAGGCTGTGCTGGAAGCCGACGACATCGAGGCAGATGCCGGTCGTGCAAAGCGCAATCTCGGCCTCCTTGTAGAGACCGATCGATGGCGTCGAGTTGAGCGCAACCGCATCCCAGATCATCTGGGCGCGGCGCCGGTCAAGCCCGGCATCCACGGCAAAGCCGCGGGCGAGATCGGCGGCCTCCACCTCGAACCGGCGCGGCCCCGCAAACCGCTCGTTGAGGGTGATGTCATGCAGCAGCGTGCCGAGTGCCACGACTTCGCCGTCATGCTCGATCCCCTGCAACTGCGCCGTCCGCACCGCAAACAGCCAGGATCGCATCACGTGATTGAAGAGATAGGGCTCGCAGACCGACCGCGCATAGTCCACCGCCCGATCGATGACGGGTGTATCGGAGACGGAAATGCCGGCAACGATCCGTGTCTCTGTCGTGCTCATGATGCCAAAGCCTTCTTCTGATGCTGGAAGCAATCAGAGGAATAGGCCTGATCGAAATGCCTCGCCATCGAACGAAGGTTTGCCCATGGCATCAGGCGCGTCTTACGCCGCTGCCGCCTCGTCCGGCAGAGTGAAGATGAACCTAGTCCCGCGCGGCTCGTTCCCTTCCGCCCAAAGTTGCCCGCCATGCGCCTCGACGATCGAGCGGCAGATCGCAAGCCCCATGCCCATGCCCTGCTCCTTCGTCGTGAAGAACGGCTCGAAGATCTTGTCGGGAAATTCGATGCCGGCACCGCAGTCGCTGACTGCAACCCGTATCATGCCACCCTCCCTGCGAACGCGGACCTGAAGGACCCTGCTGTCGGGAACGGCCTCCATCGCGTCCATGCCGTTGCGCATGAGATTGATGACGACCTGCTGGATCTGCACCCGGTCAAAGGGAACGGGCAGAACAATATCCTTGCCGTCTATATCGATGCGAACGCCGCGCCGCACGGCCTCCTCGGCCAGCAGGTCGCCCGCTTCCGTGATCACCCGGCCGAGTGTGACGCAATCCCGCTTGTCTTCGGCGCGCTTGAACAGGGCCCGCACGCGCGTGACGACATCGCTTGCCGAATGCGCGCTGGCGATGATGCGCTCCAGCGTTTTCTGCGCCCGCTCGATATTCGGCGGCTCCGCCATCAGCCAGCGCTGGCAGGCGTCCGAAGAACTCAAAACGGCCGAGAGCGGCTGGTTCACCTCATGGGCGATGGAGGCCGAGAGTTCCGCGAGGCTGGCCGCCTGGCTGGCGCGCGCCAGGCTTTCCTGTGCTGCAAGCAGCTTCTCCTGCGCCCGCACCTCGCCGTCGATATCCAGGCAAACGACGTTCCATTGCACGATGGCGCCCTCGGCATCGCGCATCGGTGCCGCGCGCGTCTCCACCCAGCGATATTCGCCATCGAACCTGCGCAGGCGATGCCGGCGGGCATAAGGTTCGCCTGTTGCCAGCGCATGGGTATATTTCTCTTTCACCTGGGCCAGTTCGTCGGGATGCACGCCGGCATCCAGCGTGCCGGAAAGCCGGGATTTTCCCGTCCCGTCGAGTTCGTCGAGATCGTAGCCGAGGAAGTTGCGCAGTCTCTGGCTGCGGAAGATCGGCTCGCCATCCGGCGCGGCGCAATCGATCATCGCCGGCAGGGTTTCCACCAGTTGCCGCAGGAAGCGTTCGCTCTCGCGCAGGGCCTCCTGGGTGGTGACCAGGTCGTGGATATCGGTGCTGACGCCATACCATTGCAGGATGGCGCCTGAGGCGTCGCGCAGCGGTTCCGCCCGCGTCTCGGTCCAGCGGTAGCTGCCGTCGGCGCGGGCCTGTCGGTATCGCTGGACATAGGGTTCACCGGTGGCGAAGGAGTGGCGCACCGCCTGGCGCGCCGCCTCCCGGTCATCAGGATGGATGACGCTGAGCGACGGCGAGCCATCCTGCGCAGTGATGTCTTCAAGAGTGGCGCCCGTCACCTCGGTAAAGGGCTTGTTGACATAGGTCGGCCGTCCCTCGGCCGTTGTGGTCCAGATCAGCGCCGGCACGGTATCGACAAGCAATTGCAGCTGCCGCTCGCGTTCGCGAAGTGCAGCCTCCGTGCGCTTGTAGGCGTCGATATCGACAGTCACGCCATACCAACCGGTAATGCGCCCCTCGGTGTCGCGTGTCGGGCGCGCTGCCGCGCGGTGCCACACATAGGCGCCGTTGGCGCGCAGCACCCGGTATTCGAAATTCCAGTGCTCGCCCGTCCTCAACGCGTGGCGCAAGGTCTCGCCGGCCGCCTCGCTGTCGTCGGGATGCACGCCGCGCTGCCAGCCCTGCCGTCCGCCCTCGATGAAGGGCTTGTCGTCGAGAAGCAGGTTCAGGTCTTCGAGCACCATGGCGATCGAGGTCTGCGCCGTCGGCGTTGCATAGGTGAATTGCCCTGACGCGTCCAACGCCCAGGCGCCGCCATAGAGGTTTTCGATGGCGAGTGCGGCACGCACCGCCTCGCCAGTCTCGCCGAGTTCGCTCGCCGTCGTCCATCGCTCGTCCTGCCGCGCGACAGCCGGATCGACCTCGACGCTGGTGCCATATGTGGGCTCCACCCGGAATTCGACCCAGCGATAGCTGCCATCGGCCTGAAGCTTCCGGTAGCTGCTGACCTGGGGAATGCCGTGGAAGAAAGCCCGCGCCCGCGCCTGCTCCACCGTCGCCCTGTCATGCGGATGAACCTCTGCCATCGACGGCAGCGTATCGGATGCCGTCACACCGGCGGCAGAACCGCCGAGCTCATCAGCCGCAGGTTCGTTGTGCGGAGGCGCGATCTCGACATCGATGACCGTGCCGTACCATCCGGTGATAACGCCGTTGCCGTCGCGCAGCGGCTGTCCCGTGCTGCGTGTCCAGCCGTAACCGCCTCTCGGGCGCAGCATGCGGCTGTCCATGCTGTAATGCTCGCCCGTCTGCAGGCAGCGTCGCCACAGGGCTGCAGCAACCTCGTAATCGTCGGGATGGATCGCCCGCTTCCATCCGAATTCCTTATTGACGAGCGGTGCATTGAAGTCATCAAGGCCGAGACCGAGAAAGGCAAGCACGCTGGGCGTCACGTAGAGAAAAGCGCCGGCGGCATCCGTAGCCCAGGCAATACCCGTCAGCCGTTCCACCGATTTGGCTGCCCGCACCGGATCGGCGTCGGGCTTCTCCGGCGTGTTGGCTGAAACGACCGGGCCGAGACACAGCGAAAGCGCCAGGAAAGCCACCCACGACAGCGCGGCGTCGCGCATATCGGGATAAAGCGCAGCTGCCAGAAGCGCGCCGACGAGGGCGACCGCCAACGCCGCGTAAAGCAGCCGGGCAGCAACGCCTCGCCCATAGAGAAAAGCCGCGACGACAGGACCGAGCAGCCCGAGCGGCGACAATGTCAGCCACGACACGACCGCCCCGATGAGGCAGGCGATGACAGCAAGCCCCAGGCGTCGGTAGGAATCATCCGGCATCAGCATGCGTCCATCCCGCCATCAGGCACAGGCTGAAAACAATTGGCGGGCCGGCCGCTGGCGGCCATCGGCGTCCGGTCGCATGGAGGCATGGTTCGACCTGATCCCATCATGTCAGAAGATTGTTACACCCTGTCCCTGTCGAGGATAGCGCCACCGGCAACAATTGGAAGAGCGCCGGCGGTCGCAGGCATCGCGCCCATGTCGAGGACCGGTTCAGGCCCGCTTGAGGGCCGCGAGATCGCCGCTCTCCAGCGCCGGCAGATTGGCTTCGATCTTGTCGATCGGCCAGTCCCACCAGGCAAGTTCCAGGATCTCGGTGATGATCTCGACAGGATAGCGCATCCGGATGATGCTGGCCGGATTTCCGCCGACGACGGCATAGGGCGGCACATCCCGGGTGACGACCGATGAGGCAGCGACAATCGCGCCGGCGCCGATCCTGACACCCGGCATGATAACGGCATCGTGGCCGATCCAGACGTCATTCTCGACCACCGTATCCTTCACCGGCAGATCCTTGTAGCCGAAGGTTTCCGGCTTGAAGATGCGGAACGGATAGGTGGTGATGCCGCCCATCGGGTGGTTGGCCGAACTGGTAATGAAATAGCTGCCGCGGGCAATCTGCACGAACTTGCCGATGACAAGCCGCTCCCGGCAACTCCCCCCGAGATAGGGCGCGAGGATTTCGGCCGTCTCCTCCAGCTTTCCGTAATGCGTGAAATAGCTGTAATCGCCGATCTCCATGCGCGGATGATCGATGACATTCTTCAGGTACATCGTCGTCTTCGAAACCCTGCCATCGGGATGGGTGACGGGGAAGGCTAGATTTGCATCGAGAAGCGGCATGACAAGACCTTTGCGCAGACGGGATCCGGGAGCAGAATTCCCTATAGCCGATCCATCGGCAGGATCCAAAATTTCGCAAGCCGTCGGTCGAATTCCGCCCTCGCCGTTCGACCAGAAAATGAAGGAAGGCCAAGGCGGCCTCACCCTACCCCAGACAGGAGAAGCCCATGCCGCAATATCTGGTCGCCATCCACCTCCCCGACGATTACGACCCCTGCAAGGAAGACGAGGCGCTGCGCCACGATATCGATCTGCTGAACGAAGAAATGGTCGCCGCCGGCATCCGGACTTTCGTCGGCGGCCTGCAGCCGGTCAGCACGGCGATGTCGGTGCGGCGGAAGCCTGACGGCAAGCTGCTCGTCACCGACGGGCCGTATATCGAAACCAAGGAGCATATCGGCGGTTTCTGGGTGCTGGAGGCAGCCGATATGGAAGAGGCGCTCGCCTGGGGCCGAAAGGCCGCCATCGCCTGCCGGGCACCGGTCGAGGTGCGCCCGTTTCATTGAGCCAAATGCGATAGCGCCGCCTCAAAAGCAGCAAGGCATCAGTCTCGCGCGAGACCGTCGATATCAGCAGCAAGCTTCCTAAGATCCGCTGCGTAGAAGCCGGCAGCGTTGATACAGTTCGTCTCGAGGAGCTTCAGGCCCTCCTCCGTGCGGCAGATATCGACCACATAGGCCGACGCGTAGCCGGGATTGATATCCACCATGCGCTGCGCGAACGCGAGCGCGTCCTCATCGATCTCGTGACGGTGGATGACACGCGATCCATCCTTATAGAGCGAATAGGTGACGACCCGCCCTTGCACGACCCAGAGCCGCCATTCGCGCAGGATACGAACAGGTTTTGTCAGCATCAGCAGCGTATCGTGGCGCAACGATCCGTTTGGAATCTCATCTTCATCAAGCACCAGCACCCGTTCCGCCATACGGATGATCTCACCCGCGGTTTTCACATTGCCGGGCTCCTCCTTGCTGTCATCGACGGGCCGCAGGAACCATTCCGTCCCGTCATCGGCAAGACGCGCGGGCACATCGCGGAGGGTCATGAACAGGGCGTCGGCTCCATTGAGCAGGTAAGGGTGCCACGCCTCTTCCTGCACAAAAGGCCGCAGCTTCAACATGCCTGGCCAGTAGCCCTGGGCCTCCGCGTACCGCCACAGTGAATAGGCGCCGAACATGACCACGGCGCCGGGATCGGCAACGACAGGCTCGGGGATCAGCTCGCCGACGAAGGGAACGACCTTGTGCCACGTGTAGGAGATGCCGAGTTGGTCGAGCGCTTCGGCCAGCTTTCTGGTGTCGTCGAAATCCTGGAGAAGCCACTGCATCCGTTTCAACCCATTGTCGTCGCTTTGTGCCGGAGTAGCCGCGGCATCGCAACTGTGTCTTCGTCACGGTCAGGCACTTATTCGCGCGCGGGCAGGCATCGCCGCTTCGGACCATCCCCCTTCATCGCCCTCTCACATCCCGGTGCTAGCCCTAGAAAAGGGTGGCCCGGGCCATGGACGGAACCGCGCGCGCGCCTATCTGCCGCATCTGTAATCCAACAGGAGGGAAAGCCATGTCAGAACTTGTGGTGCTTGGTTTCGATACCGCCGACAAGGCGGATGCCGTGCTCAACCGGCTCGTCCAGCTTGAGAAGGAATATCTCGTCGATCTCGAAGATGCCGTCATCGCCGTGCGCGACGCCGGAGGCAAGGTGCGCCTGAAGCAGAGCGTCAACCTGACGGCTGCGGGCGCAACGAGCGGCGGCCTGTCGGGCGCGATCTGGGGCTCGCTCGTCGGCCTGCTCTTCCTCAATCCGCTGGCCGGCATGGTTCTCGGCGGCGCCTTCGGCGCAGGCTCCGGCGCGCTCGCGGGCTCGATGACCGATTACGGCATCGACGACGACCTCATCAAGAAGCTCGCCGACACCATCCCCGTCAACAGCTCCGCCCTGTTCCTGCTGCTGCGCAAGGTGCAGCCGGAAAAGGTACTGGCCGAATTCAAGGGCGAACACGCCACCATCCTGCGCTCTTCGCTCTCGCCGGAGCAGGAAGAGCAGCTGCGCAAGGCGCTCGCGACTGAGCCAGTGGCGACGCCGGCGGCCTGATCGATCGGCCAAAGGAACAGTGCCGGGCGTAAACTCCACGCCCGGCATATCCGGAGAAACCACAACTTCGCTCCAAGCTCGATAATATCCCGGATGTGATGGGTGTCCGGCGCAAACCGGACACCCATCACATCTGTTTTCAGCTAGCAATCCGCATCAATGCAGCGAGGCGCCGGCCGCCGCCCGCTCATCCTTGTCATGCAGCGCGAAACGATCCACCATGTCGGCGCTCGCCTTGTTGAAGCCGAGCACCTGCACATCGCTGCCCGCCTTGCGGAGCTTGAGGACCACCTTGTCGAGCGCACCGACGGCAGTGATGTCCCAGAGATGCGCGCCGCTGACATCGATGACGACCTTCCTGCCCGCATCGGCAAAGTCGAAGGCGCCGATGAAGCTTTCCGCCGAGGCGAAGAAGACCTGCCCTTCGACGCTATAGGTCACGACGCCGGTCTGGCTGTCCTCCCGCCTCGCAACGCTGAAGAGCCGCGCCACCTTGCTGGCAAAGAAGATGCCGGACAAAAGCACGCCCACCACGACGCCCTTGGAAAGATCCTGCGTCGCCAGCACGGTCGCAACCGTCGCCAGCATGACGATGGAGGATGTGCCGGGATGCCGCTTGAGATCGACGATCGATTTCCACGAGAACGTGCCGATCGACACCATGATCATCACGGCAACAAGCGCCGCCACCGGCACGATGCGCAGGATATCGTCGAGCACCAGAAGCAGCACCAGCAGGAAGGCGCCGGCCACGAAGGTCGAGAGACGCCCGCGCCCGCCCGAAGTCACGTTGATGACCGACTGGCCGATCATGGCGCAGCCGCCCATGCCGCCGAACAGCGCCGAGACGATATTGCCGGCACCCTGCCCCATGCATTCCTGGCTCTTGTTGCTCGGCGTATCCGTGAGATCGTCGACGATCTGCGCCGTCAGAAGCGATTCCAGCAGGCCAACGGCGGCAAGCGCCACCGAATAGGGAAAGATGATCCGCAGTGTTTCCCATGTCAGCGGCACCGCGGGCCAGGCAAACGGCGGCAGCGCCGTCGGCATCTCGCCGAGATCGGCCACCGTATGCACATGAATGCCGAAGCCTAGCGCGATGCAGGTCACGACGACGATGGCCACCAGCGGCGAAGGAATGGCCTTGGTCACGTAGGGAAAGAGATAGATCACGCCAAGCGCGATGGCGATCAGCAGATAGGTCACTTCGGGCACGCCGATCAGCTGCGGCAGCTGCGCCACGAAGATCAGGATCGCCAGCGAATTGACGAAGCCGGTCATGACCGAGCGCGACACGAACCGCATCAGCCGCCCGAGCTTCAGGGCGCCGGCAATGATCTGCAGCACACCCATCAGAATGGTCGCCGCAAACAGATACTGGATGCCATGATCCCGCACCAGCGGCCCCATGAGCACGGCCGTAGACGCCGTCGCCGCCGAAATCATCGCCGGCCGTCCGCCGCAAAGCGCCGTCACACAGGCAATGGCGACAGAGGCAAACAGCCCGACCTTGGGATCGACCCCCGCAATGACAGAAAAGCCGACGGCCTCCGGTATCAGCGCAAGCGCCACGACAATGCCTGAGAGAATATCGGCACGAATGTTGGAGAACCACTCCAGACGGTAGTTTGAAAGAGATCGCATTTGAGAATTTTTCACAGTCGAAGGCAACGACCGGAGGGACCGGTCCTGGGAGGTAAGGTTGCGTTCACGTGTTGTCTGGCGGATCGGCGGCCAGAAGAGCCACCCGGGGTTTCACCGGGTCCTTGTGGATGGGCGTTGGTAGCGGAGATTGTGGGGGGATGCAATGGTCTCCGCGTCTCCATAGAAGAGCTGGCCGTGCATCTTGGCTACGGCACTGTCATCGTTTGCAATGCAATTGACACAGATCTTACCGAGGCGCTTTTCGTAAAACAAAGATTTCTAAAACATCTCGAGAAATGGCAGCAAAAGTATTTGTCCGGGCTTACAAAATGACTACTCAGACTTCGGCGGCAGCAGATGGATCATCTCCATTTCCTCAAAGAGTTACCCCCTAACCTTAATCACCTCCCCCACCGGCGCCTCCAGCCTGAACTCAAACCCTGCCGCCTCATATCCCAGCACCGCCGTCCCCTGAAACGACGCCGGCAGCAGCCGTCCAATCATCCGCGTCCCGAACCCCTCGCGCGCCGGCGCGCTGATTTCCGGTCCGCCGCTCTCCCGCCATTCCAGGGTGAATTGCCGCTCGCCGTCAGCCGCCGTCGTCACATCCCAGCTGAGGTCCACCCTGCCGGTCTCATTGCTCAGCGAGCCATATTTCAGGCTGTTGGTCGCAAGCTCGTGCAGCGTCAGCGTCAGCATCAGCGCCTGCTGCGGCGCGAGGTCGAGATCGGGGCCCGATATGCGGATGCGCTCGCTGAAATCGCCGACCGAGATCAGCGCTGCCTGCCCCAGGCTGTGCAGCCTGGCATCCGCCCAGGCGGTTTCCGTCAGGATATCGGTCGCCCGCCCCAGCGAGATCAGCCGGGCGCTGTAGGTTTCGGCGGCCTCTGCCAGGTTGTCGGCCTGGCGGAAGGTCTGGTTGGCGATCGATTGCACCAGGCTCAGCACATTCTTCAGCCGGTGGCCGAGCTCGTGATTCAACAACTGCTGCTGCTCGCGAGCCTTCACCCGTCCGCTGATATCGGTCGCCATGCCGAACCATTCGATGATATCGCCATAGCGGTCGAACACCGGAATGGCGCGCGAGAAGGTCCAGCCCACCTCGCCATTCGCCTGCTTCACGCGATGTTCGAGCTCGAAGGGGCGTCGCTCGCGGATGGCGCTGGCTATTGCCATGCGCAGATGCGCCTGATCCTCGGGAAAGACATAATCTTCTATCCAGCGCAGGGTCGGCCCCTCGACAGCGGAGAGGAAGCCGCGCCCGTCGAGCTGGTGCATTTCCTGCCAGTCAGCGCTCATGCGGTAGACGACGTCGGAGCTGGCATTGATCAGCGCCCGCGTGCGCTCCTCGCTGTGCCGCAGCGCCTCTTCCGCCCGCCTGCGCGTGGTGATGTTCTGCATCACGGCAAGCAGCTGGCCCGCCTTTCCGCCGAGCCGCGAGACGAACATTTCCAGCACCATGCCCTGCGGCTGCGATTCCCGCTCGAAGCGGAGGGGCTCGCCCGTTGCAAGAACCCGGTCGTAGTCGTCGTACCAGTCCTCCACCTCGTCGGGGAAAAATTCGCGGATGGTGCGGCCGCTGAGATCGGCCACGCCGAACATCGCCTGCATCGCCTTGTTCATGGCGATATAGCGATAGTCGCGCCGCCCGTCGGCGCCGACAGGCAGGCGCTCGATGATGCAGGCGCCTTCGTCGATGGAGTTGAACAGCGTCCGGTATTGCGCCTCGCTGTCATGCAGCGCCTCCGCAACCTGCTTCCTGTCCTTGATATCGCGGAAGATGACGGCGACCTGCCGCTTCTCCGGTTCGCCGATGCGGAAGGCGTGGACCTCGTACCAGCGGCCGAGCGCCTCGGCCTGATGCTCGAACCGGGCGGACTCCCCGGTCAGCGCGATCCTGCCGTAGATATCGAACCAGCGCTGCTCATGCCCGGGTGCAAGCGCGCGCATCGTTTGGCCGGTGGCATTGGCCAGCCCCGTCTGCCGCTCGAAGGCCGGGTTGGTCAGCAGGAAACGATAGTCATGGGGCCGGCCCTCGTGATCGAAAAGCACCTCGATCGTGCAGAAACCGTCATCGATGGCATCGAAGAGGATCCTGTAGTGCTGTTCGCTGTCGATATCGTCTTTCCCCGCCCGTCCGGCGCCGTCTGCTTCAATGTCCATCCAATCCACTTCCCGCTCGCAAGGCGCATCTTCCCGCGCGCCCCCTTGCGTAAACCCGTCCGCAAGATGGGCGCAAGCACGATAACCATCCCTTCCGCGACAGAAATTAGCGCTCGGCAGATCATTTCAAGAGAGGGGAAGCGGGGTCCGCTCTAGAGAAAGCTCGCCTGAAAGGACGTCGCCGTCAGCGAAACATGCGCCTCCAGCGGTGGGCCGCCTTGTCATAGGCCCGGCCGGCAAGGTCATCGGCAAGCATCGCGAAATAGTCCGCAATGATCAAAGCGTTCTCTTCGTCTGTCCAGTCTATGCCCGCCATATCGCCCTACGGTATCAGCGCCAGCACCGGCGTCGCCGAGACCAGCACCGCCTCCTCCACCTTTCCCGCCGGCGAAACCACCCTGGCCTCGCCGGTCTTGCGGGCGCGGTCGAGCTTGGCGAGGATCTGCTTGCCGCCGACAAGGCCACAGATCGAAAGCGCGCCGATCGCGCCGGGCTCGATGCCATCGGTCGGTGCGAAGAACAGCACGGCATCGTCCCAGATCGACAGCGCGCCGGAGGAGGCCCGCACCTGGGCGGCGATGATCCGGCGGTTGCGGCCGGCGCCGATCGCGAGCTGGGCCTTGTCGAACACCGCCTGCGGCAAGGGCTGCGGCTCGGAAAGCGGGCGCACCTCGCCATCCTCGCCGATGGTGGCAGAGAGCAGGATCTTCGGCCCTTCGCTGTCCTGCGCAATTCCCGCATGGCGCATGACCTCGGTCACGGTTACGCCGAGAAAGGACCCGATCTCGGCCGCCTCCTCCATGGTCATCTTGCGCTTGCCGGAGAAGGTGCGGGAAACAGCGGAGGCATCCTTGCCGAGATGGCGGGCGAGCGCGCGCAGCGACTGCCCCCTATCCTCCAGCTGGTTGTGAAACCAGGCGCCATCGATCTCGGCCATCCGCGTCCCCATGCACATATGCATCGTTGCTGATTTGTTGCAAAAAACGCAACGGCACGCAAGCAACCGCACCGGGCTTTTTACCGTCAACCTTTGACATGGTTGATCTGCTCCAGTTGCATCACCGCTTGCCTTTTGCGCCGAATACCTCTCCGCCAGGACCGAAATACAAAAGATAGGTATTTTTTCCTATTTCGATTGACGTTGTGATTTCGACAACATAATCTCAACTTAGACAACAAGAGACGCATGGGACAGGTGGATCAGAATGGCAGAGGCCCGAACGCCCCGGCAGAAAGCCGCCGCCCAATTCGCGCTGATGCCGGCTGAGCTCGCAGCCGAGCCCGGTCTCGCCCCCTCGGACATGATGGCGGAGGAGGACGATGCGTAAGGAGCCTCTGTCCATGCTGGCGCAATCGGAGCTGATCGATGCGCTGGTCGGGCGCTGTGTCATGCGCGGCGGCGAAGCGGCGGGTGAAACGCTGCTCAAGATCGATGGCGATGATGTCGACGACCTCGTGCATCTCGCAAACCGGCTGCGCCGGCTTGCCCTCTTCGAAGACCGCATCCGCGCGATGGTGATGGCCCAGTCTTAGGCCGTCAGAAGCGCCGAACACCAATTCGCAACGTCACAGAAGCCCGGAAGTGAAGCCTGGAAATACAGTGAGGACCGATATGCAGACCATCACGACACGTTCAGCCGCAAAAGCCCCCATCTCGCAAAGCACTGGCCCGCAAACCACTGGCCCGCTCTCCATCACCAAGCCCCTGCTCTGCCCCTGCTGCAAGCAGCCGGTCACCATTCCCGCGCCGGAGATCGTCATCGATCATTATGGCATCACGCCGATGGAAGGCCGCATCTTCGCGGCGGTCTGGAAGGGCAAGGGCCTGCCCGTCATCACCGAGCGCATCTTCACCGCCATGTATATCGACGATCCCGATGGCGGCCCGTCGCCGGACAGGATGTACCTCGCCTTCAAGGTCGCGCTTTGCCATCTGCGCCAGAAGCTGGAAGGCTCCGGCATCGGCATTGCCAATGTCGGCTATCGCCGCGGCTACCGACTGGTGCTCGAAGGCAGGTTTCCGAGCACCGCTTCGCGTTAAAATCCCCGCCCGAGACGTGAAATGACCATGGCCGCCGCCCGCACTGGGCCGGCCATGTTGCGATAACAACAACATTCCTTGCAAGAGCCGCAACATGCCTTCAGATGTCGAACGGCTTCGCCGCGATGTGTCGCTGTCTGAGACGGCGGCGCATTATGGCTGCAGGCTGCAAAGGAACGGGCATGAACACATAGCCTGCTGCCCCTTCCATGCCGACGAAACGCCCTCCTTCACCATCTTCAGAGGGCAGGATGGCATCGAGCGCTTCCATTGCTTCGGCTGCGAGGCCGGCGGCGATGTCCTGGATTTCGTGCGGCAGATCAAGGGCGTCGATCTCGCCGAAGCGATCCGTATCCTCGAGGGCGTCAGCCGTCCCGATGGCGTCGGCCATATCAGGCCGAACAACGCCCCGCGCGCCCGGCAAGTGCGCGATGCCTATGAAGGCATCACCCCCCTCACACCTCCATCAAAGCCGCTCAAGTCGGGCGCCCGCATCCGCCTCTATAATCCCAAGCGCCAGGGCGATCGCTTCGAATGGGGCTCCTTTGCTCCGTCGATGGTGTTTCCCTATCGCCAGGCCGATGGCGCGCTGATCGGCTATGTGCTGCGCCGAGATCTCGCCGATGGGGCCAAGGAAACGCCGATGGTCATGTTTGTCCGTCTGCCCGACGGCAAGGAGACCTGGTGCCGCTACCCCTTCCCCAAGCCACGTCCGCTCTATGGCCTCGAAAGCCTCGGCGAGACGAAACAGGTGATCGTCGTCGAGGGCGAGAAATGCCGCGACCGGCTAGCGGAAAAGTCCGGCCGCACCGTGCTTTCCTGGGCCGGCGGCACGCAGGGCGTCAAACACACGGACTGGTCGCCGCTGTCAGGCCGCGATGTGGTGATCTGGCCGGATTTCGATGCGCCCGGCCTTTCGGCGGCAGACGAGATCGCCGCCATCCTCTCCGCCCTCGGGGCGCGCGTGCGCCTCGCGGGCTTTGCCGATGCCGCGGCTGCCTCGAAGATCGAGCATTTCACCTTCGGCGACTGGCAGGAAGGCAGCCTTCCCGCTCGCGGCTGGGATAGTGCCGACGCCGTCGATGCCGGCTGGACGCGCCTGGATCTCGATGCCTTCATGCGCGCCACCATCCGCCGCTACGCCCCACCGCCGGTCGAGCCGCCGCCGCGAGCGCCGGAACAGGTCAAAACCAGCCCGAAAGAGCCGCCGCCGGGTATCGATGGCATGGACCGCATGCCGGAATGGTTTCCAAGCCAGCCCTTCGGCTCCGAAGTCTGGCTGGCGCGCATTTTCAACGAGCATCTGGCGCAAGCCTGCGGCGGGCGGATCGTCCGCGCCGATGGCAAATTCTGGGCCTATGGCCCCTCGGCCTGGCGCCCTATCCCCGAGCAGAAGCTCCGCCTTGCCATCCATGCCTTCGACGCAATCGGCATCGGCCAGAAGGAAAAGCCGCTGAAGCTCGGCCGGCACATGATCGACGGCATCGTCAACGAGTTCGGCACGCGCACGGCCGATGCCGGTTTCTTCGGCAATCCCGTCATCGGCGTCAACGCGCTGAACTGCACCGTCACCCTCAACGAGGCCGGCAAGGTCCTCTGCCGCCCGCATGACCCGGACGACCGTTTCCGCTTCACCATATCAGCCGACTACACCTTGCCCACCGAAGGCCACCTGCCTGAGGGCTCGCTGCTGCACCGGCTGCTGCACGGCGCCTTCCACGGCGACCCCGACGCCGCCGACAAGATCGACCTCGTTGCAGAAATGCTGGGTGCCGCCGCCTTCGGCCTTGCCACCCGCATCCGTCAGCCGAAGGCCTTCATCCTGCTCGGCGAGACCGCGAGCAACGGCAAATCCACCATCGCCTCGCTATTCCGCGCTCTGCTGCCGGAAGGTTCCGTCTCCTCCATCTCGCCCGCCTTCTTCAATGATGAAAAGCGCATCATCAATCTCGCCGGCAAGGCCGCGAACGTCGCCGACGAGCTGAGTGCGGCGGCCATATCAGGCGAGGAATTCAAGGCCGCCGTCACCGGCAACCCGATCGAAGGCCGTAGCCTCTACAAGGATGTCGAAAGCTTCACCCCCCGCGCCCTGCATTGCTTCACCACCAACACGCTCCCCCGCTTCAACGGCGGCATCGACCGGGGCCTGCGCCGCCGCCTCGTCGTCATCCAGTTCAACCGCAGCATTCCCGACCATGAGGTCATCCCCGATATTGCCGAGCGCATCGCCGAGGAAGAGCTTGAACTGCTGCTCGGCCTTGCCGTGTCCGGCGCCCAGCGGCTGAAGCAGAATGGCGGCTACACCATGCCCGAAAGCTCCAGGGACGCGCTGAATTCCTGGCTGCTGCTCGATCCGCTGAACGAATGGTTCGACATCCGCGTCGAACCCGCCGCGATGGAGCCCGCCGGCGGCTGGCTGCGCACCGCAAGGCTGTTTGAGGATTTCCGCAAATGGGCGATCGACCAGGGCTACCGCGAAAACTTCCTGCCGCCCGTCAACACCTTCTCCCAGCGCCTCAAATCCATGCCGGATGTGCGCCTTGCGCGGCTTGCGACCGGCATGATCGCCCAGGGCGTGACGCTGAAGGAAAGCGCGATGAACGCCACGGCCGGCTATGCCGATGTGTTCTGAAACGCGGGCATGGGAGGCGGCGGGGATGCAGTACTTTTTTTGAACCGCGTCGGAACTCGCTCGGCTGCCGGCCATTATCGAAGAAATGGAGTTCTTCCAATGCAGCTTTCCCTTATCGAGCCCGGCCACGCCTACGTATCGCGATATGACAGGCGCCGCCGCTATGTGCGGCAGGTGGAGGATGGCCAGGTTGCCTATCGGCAGTTCATATTCGGCATCCCGATTTACCGTTCGCAATCTCTCGACGCATTCGCGCACTGGGCGCATGAAGATGCGGAATTATCCGAGAAACGCTGGCTGGCGGCACCCGTCTGAAGCAGGCAAGTCGTTCCGGCACGCCATCAGCATGATGCGGCGGCCTTTCGATCAACGGCGTTTCAGCCTCAAGCCGACAAGAAGAAGTGAATTGAAAAGAAATAGCATGTCACGCCAGAATCTCGACCGCATATTGTTTGACCGCATCTGGCATCTCGGAGCCCAGGCTGTGAAGGATGATCGCCTGTCGACACTCGCCTATGCGACCGTCACCAAGCCCACCCTGGAAGAATATCAGGACAGTCGCGGCTCCTTGCAGGCAGATCTCATAAAGGTCATCCAGCTCGGCATTCTGAAGCTTCGTGAGAGAGGTGAACTGCAGGAGCCTTAAAACCGGCGCCTTCTAACGTATCGTCCGAAAATCGGGATCGATTTTCAAAAAGCCTGATTTGCGATGACCACATGCGCAAAACAAAGACTTAAAGCGTGACAAGCGGATCTGGATCGCGACACGCTTTAGGGCGCGGCTGCAGCGCCCGATCACAATCAGAGATCAGATCGGAAAACACGTGCGCCAGATCAAGCCCGCAAACGAACTGACAAGAGATCAACGCTTGGCGGCTCTGCTGTTGTTGAGCGAAACCCTGCACTTTTCCGCCCTCGTGGCAAAAGGCAACGGTGATCGCCTGTCAACCGTCATGGAAGAGCTTGCCGGCCGCCTCTTCCGCGATCGCGAAAAAATCGCCTCCTCTTCGTTTGCGACATCAGACGCAATCGTCAAAGAGGCCCTCGACATGCTGGCAAGATTCAAGATGGCCAATCCCGAGGTCAGTAGCACCAGACATTGATGTCTTCAGGCAATACGCCGATCGGCATCAACTGCCAGGCCGGTCGAGCGAATTGCCCCGCCTTGCACAGCCATTTCCGATGCGATTCCACACCTGCGAACCGTCCCTTAGCCTTATTTGATTAGGCTTCATTTCGGAACGATGTCTCTCGCGGGTGGTTCTTTTACAGGCCGTCAAAAGCCGGCCGCCGCGCCCCTCTCTGTTCTCCTGTAACGGAGGCGGCGGTCACTCCTCCCGTCCTCATGCAACAGGCACAACTGTTGCCGTCAGATCTTGTCGCGATCCATCGAAAAGGACCCGCGGCATGACCAGCGCAAATTTCCCCGAATGCCTCTCCATCACGCTCGCATCCGAAGGCGGCCTCTCCCTGGAGCGCACCGACCCCGGCAACTGGACCGGCGGCAAGATCGGCAAGGGCACGCTGAAAGGCACCAAATACGGCATCTCGGCGGCCGCCTTCCCCGATCTCGACATCCGCAACCTGACGCTCGACGACGTCCAGCCGATCTACAAGGCCAGATACTGGGACGAAATCGGTGGCGACACGCTGCCTGATGGTTTCGACCTCGCCATCTTCGACTATGCCGTCAACTCCGGCTCCGCCCGCGCCCTGCGCGACGCCCAGACCGTGATCGGCGCTCCCGCCGACGGCAAATTCGGCCCCATCACCCGCGCCAAAGCCGCAACCGCCGGCACAAGGGAAATCAAAGCCCTCTGCGCAAGGCGGCTGAGCTTCATGCAAAGCCTGGCGATCTGGAAAACCTACGGCAAAGGCTGGTCGGCCCGCGTGGCAAGGATCGAGGTGAAGGCCGTGGCGATGTTCCTGCGCAGCCAGCCGGGCGTGAACGCCAAGGCCGCCCTGGCGGATGAGGCAAGCAAGGCCGAGAAGGCTGCCGGCACGCTGCGGAAGGCAGGTGCGGCAATTGCGGTGTCGGCATCGGGTGGGGCCGGAACGGGTGCGGCGCTGCCGGCGGAGGCGAATCTGTGGGTGCTTGGTGGGGTAATGGTGGCCGGGCTCGCGGTTGCGGGTGTGCTCGTGGTGAAGGCGGTGCGGGAAAAGGAGCGTGCGCAGGCATATCGGGAGGCGATGGTCGGGGGCTAGCGGGCGGAGGCCAGCTTGCCCCCCTGTGAAGAAGCCGCCCTCGTGTCAGTCCTCTGGCCCGCTTGCCGGATCGGTGCGCCAGGTGAAATGTCTGACATGGTCCAGAAATGCACGCATAGCCGCGCTCGGGAGCCGCCGGTTCGGATAATAGAGAAACCAGCTTGGCAAAACCGGACTCCAATCGGGAAGGAGCTCCATCAGCTTTCCTTCCTGGATATACGGTCTCGCGTAGTCGTCAAATACGTGCGCTATTCCCATGCCGGCCAGGGCGGCCTGAAGCTCGTTAGCGGCCGAACTCAGTGTCAGACGCCCCGCAGGCGTTATCTCCATCAGATCGTCTGCACGGGAGAACCTCCACGATACCAGGGTGCCGCCTGGAAACCGGCGCTGGATACAGTCGTGGCCGACAAGATCGTGCGGTGTCAGCGGCCTTCCGAACCGTTCGACATAGTCAGGGGAAGCCACGATCGTGTAACGAAGCGACGGCCCCAGGGGGATTGCGATCATATCCTGTGCCAGTTGCTTACCGAACCGGACGCCTGCGTCGAAACCAAGTTCCACAATGTCGACGATCGCAGCATCGCTGATCACCTCGATCTTCACCGCTGGATATTTTTGCATGAAATCAAACAGTAACGGACATAGGACATGATCGACGGCCGGAGCCGGCGCATTGATTTTCAATGTGCCGGACGGGCTTGCTCGAAGATCGTCCACTTCTCTGATCGCGAGCTTGATGTCACTCAATGCCGGAGCGAGGCGCTCGAGCAGGCGCTGGCCTGCTTCGGTGGGGTACACGCTTCTTGTCGTCCGATTGAGCAGTCGTATCCCCAGGACCTCTTCGAGTGAGTTGATCGTCTGGCTTAAAGCTGAAGACGAGACGCCACGTTCAGCCGCCGCGGCACGGAAGCCGCCGCATCGCACGATCGAGGCGAATACATCGAAACTGTCCAGCCGCAATTGGCTCATTGCGAAGCAGTCCTTATCAAGCCAGGTAGGTTTACATATCTTATCAGCGCGATGTCTGTGTGTCATCTCAGAAGGACATCCACCGGCACTCGACCGGATGGACGATGATCGGCAACCAACCGCTGTTGGGACTCGCGGCTGTTCTGCGAGCTGCTTCAGCAATGACTGCGAAGGATGCACACATGAACGCTTTCACGCTGAACAGGCGCGCCGTAATGCTGAGTGCGGTGATTGGCGCCACGAGTACATTTCTTGGTGGCGCCGCCGGTGTGGTTCAGGCCCAAACGAAGACACCAGGCTCTGGCAACATAGGCCACTACCGGTTTCGCGTCGGCGAAATCACGGCAACGGTTTTGAGTGATGGCGTCATCGGTGGCCCTCCGAGGATCTATGCCAGTGATGCACCGGAAGCAGAGCTTCAGGAGGTGTTGCGTCGCGCCTTTCTTCCCACCGACCATCTGACGCTCAACCTGATACGCTGCTCATCGAAAATGCGGGCCGCCGCATCCTCATCGAAGCAGGAGCAGGCGGCACGATGGGACCGAACGCAGGTCGCATTTTTGCCAATCTGGCAGCAATCGGTCTCGATCCGGCAGATATCGACGTCGTGGTCGTCTCGCACACACATCCCGACCATGTGGGTAACCTTCGAACTGCCGACGGCACAATGGCTTTCCCCAGAGCAACTGTTTTCGTGCCACGCGCCGACTGGGAATTCTTCGTCCGCAACGATCCCGATCTGTCATATATGCCGGTACCCGAGGATTTCCGCGTTCGCTTTGGTGCGGCCATCAAGCATAGTCTCGAGCCTTATGCCAAAGACGTTGAGCTCTACGAGGCTGGCGCCGAAATCGTGCCGGGGCTCAGCACGATCGCAGCGTTTGGCCACACACCAGGAATGGCAAACTTCATCGTTCATTCAGGCAATGATCAGCTGCTGCTGACGGCAGACCTCGCCTACCATCCCGTTGTCAATGTCGACAATCCGTGGCGACCCGGCCCCGATAGGGACAAAAACGCAGCGCTTGCCTCCCGTCGACGGATTTTCGATATGGCTGCCGCCGACAGGATCCCGGTCCTTGGCTTCCACTACCCCTTCCCTGGTCTTGGTCGCATGCTGAAGACCGATGGCGGATACGCCTGGGTTCCCGCCAACTGGCAGTTCTGACGCTTCAGCTTCGAGAACGGAGCTACGTTACGAACGCCCGCCGAAAGCCGATTTCCACGATATCGGTGACTGGAACGTCTCGCCCGCTGCCACACGCGCGTCATGCGGGCGATACGGTTTTCAACCGCCTATAGAAGAAATCAAGGAGCGCAAAGAATAGAATTCCCGCAGAGCGAGAATCAAAATAAAGATGCGGTGCCTATTACAGCACAAGACGCTGTCATCAGCTTATTTGAGGGATAATCATGCGCGCCCATATTGCAATGACATTGATTGCCACCGCACTTCTGGCCGGCTGTGCGCCGACCGAGAAGCAGTTTGATGCCGCCATCACGGTGCTTCAGGGCAGCGAGCGAGCGAGAAACGACCTTCTTGACGATTGCATCAGGCGCCTGAGCTTTTCCGACAAGAAGACGCATCACAACGCTGCGGTCGTGATGAACGTGGCGGACAAGGACGCTCCGAAGGTTGCCTGCAGCCGATACACGAAAGCGCTCGTCTCCGGCCGCGCCAACTATCAGGATCTGCTCGACATTCAAAATAAGCGCTACACTCCGAAACTCGTCAAGATCTTCCAGGGCCGCTGAGGCGCGCGACGCATCCAGCGTCTTTTCGTGCCCGCCCTTGCCGATGGCAGGGCGGGCACAGACAGCAAGACCCCGGAAAGCAGCAGGGCAATGCTTCTCGTTGCGGGAAAGCCGCGCCCTGCAAGATCCGCTCCTGCGGCAGCTACCTTCCGTCGCGAGGTCGATATCGGGCGGTAAAACGCTCCCAGCGGCAGCGCTCAGCCACTCCATGACATGGCAGTCCTCGCCCAGTCGCCGCGCTGCGCCTCTGGCACGGGATCTATTGCGTTGAGCCTCATCGTTATCGAGCAAGCCTCTTCGTCGCTGAGTTCGGAGAGTTTCGTCAGCTTGCGCGCCTCCTCTACGGTCACACCCAGGTGCTGTGTAATCATTTGCAAGATGTCCTGCGCGGTCATCTTCACCGCCGTGGGCGGACGCGTCTTCCCGTCCTCATAAGCCAGGCGTTTGGCTTCCAGATATTGGAAGTAGCGCTCTTTCACCTGCGGAATGGCCTGGGCGCTCTGTGACATCCTCGAGTTCACCAATTCCTTGCAGCCCCGCGGATAGTAGCGGGCAAGAGCCTCATTGAGCTCACCAGTCTTCTTCAAGACATCGATCGCAATTGCATCGCTTGCCCGCGACAGCGCAGGATTGCCGTATTTGGCCACCATTGCCGCCGCTTGTGCTCGCGGATCGAGCTTGCCTCCAGAGGCTTCGGTCTTGGCAAGCAACTGCCGCGTTTCATCCTCGTGATCCATGAAGACCGCGTGAACGAAAGGATTGATACCGGCGAGAACCTGCATCTCCTTTTCGAAGGAGCCAGCCTTCGGTTTTTGCGCGACCACACCCGGTATGGTCTTCGAATCTGCGGCAGGCTTTTGCTTCTGCGGGGATGGACCGAGCGAGAGCAACGCCCTGCCCCAGTCGCCCTGTCGCTCTTTCGGCGCAGCGCCTACGTTATAGAGCTTCTTTGCTATCGAGCACATGTCTTCGTCGCTCACACCGCTGGGGGCCTTCCTTGCCTTGTATATCTCGCCCCCAGTCATTCCCAGGTACCACTTCATGATGTGGTCTCGCTCCTTGCCGGACATCAACGGTACAGGAGCGCGGAACTTGCCGTCCTGATAGGCATAGGCTTTCGCTCTCAGATCAGCCATGCGACCGTTTCTGACTTCGGCAATGGAATACCAATCCCACATATTGCCGGTGAAGAAATACTCACAGCCTTCGGGATATTTTTCGGCCACAATCTCGGCAAGCGCGGCGGTCTTGTTCATGACCGAAATCACTGCACTGTCGCCTGCGCGCGCAAGGGCAGGAGTACCATATGTCGCGATCACCCCAGCAAGGATCTTCCGCTCCTCATACACATTCGCCCAGCCTTCCCCATAGACTTTCCGTGCCGCGTCCATGTGGTCCTGATAGATAGCCTGTAGGAGAGGATTGATCCTCCCCATGAATCGAACCATCCCCTCCAACGGCTCCTTCTCCGCATCTTGCGCAAATGCGCCTGATGCGGAGACCGTGATCGCCACCAACAGCAACAGTAATCTTTTCACGAAACCCCACCCCGAATAGTTGCAATACGTCTATGTCTGAAATTCCGGACCGTCCACGACCGGCTAGAAAAATGGTAAAAATATCAGGGGAATGCGCGCCATACTTTCGACAGCAGTGCCTTGGACATCCCGCAGCGTCAGCCGCCCCGCTGATATGGAGCGGCAGACGTTAGCCCGCCCGTTCGGTCATTCACACGGACAGACCCGAGAACTCAGCTGTCCAGCTTCAGCGCCAGCTGCTGCCCGCCAAAAACCTTCAGCACATGTTTATTGATCGGCCGCATCGCCTCGATACGGCGCTGTTCTTCCCGCCTGCGCGCTTCGTGGCGCTCGCGGTCGGCACGCAGCTGCGCCACAAAGGCCATGGCCTTGTCTGCTGCTCCTGAATAACTCGGGCTGGCTGCCATCGAACTCTCCATGAGAACGTTTATCTGTTCTCATTTTGTTCTCATTTCCGAAGAAGTCAAGCGCGCCTTTTTCGTTGGTTAAGAAAAGATTAAGAATCGGCGCAAGCAGGCTGCCGACATGCGCGTAGAGAAAGCGCCAAGTCTTTGACGCAGAAAACTATTCTCTTGTCTGGAGCCAGATCATGGCGAAAGACATGAGGCCGCAAAGGGTGGCGATCAGAAGCAGGTTGTCCATCGAAATCCTCCTATATGTGGCAAAAACGCGGCAGAAGGAATTTGGTTCAATTGTCCCTGTATTTCGTGGGTCGGTTCGCCCCTGGTGTCGATCTCGCTTTATCCCCATCTCTCCTGTATAAGCCCCTCGTCTCGGGAGCCCGCTCCATGACCGCGCCCGCTCTGGCGATCCATCGAGTGCCGCGCGACATCAGGCTCGTCCGTGATGGCAGAGCCGCGAGATAACCAGACGAAAGAAGATTTGAGATCATGACCACGGCAAAGACGGCTGCATCCGAAAACAACCAGCGCTACTTCAAGGCGCCGGTTTTTGCCGTTGCGCCCATGATCGACTGGACGGATCGCCACTGCCGTTATTTCCACCGCCAGATCAGCCGCAACGCCCTGCTCTATACGGAAATGGTCGTCGCCGACGCGATCATTCATGGCCCGCGCGAACGCCTGCTTTCGTTCGACGCCGCCGAACATCCCCTCGCCCTGCAGCTCGGCGGTTCGGATCCGGCTAAGCTCACCGAGGCCGTGCGTATTGCCGAGCCTTACGGTTACGACGAGATCAACCTCAATGTCGGCTGCCCGTCGGATCGCGTCCAGTCGGGCACCTTCGGCGCCTGCCTGATGCTCACGCCTGAGACGGTTGCCGAATGCGTCGCCGCCATGAAGAAGGTCGCAAACCTCCCGGTCACGGTCAAATGCCGCATCGGCGTCGATGAGCAGGAGCCGGAAGAGGCCCTGCCCACGCTGATGACCAGGGTGATCGATGCCGGAGCCGACGCAATCTGGATCCATGCCCGCAAGGCCTGGCTGAAAGGCCTCTCCCCGAAGGAAAACCGGGAGATCCCGCCGCTCGATTACGAGATCGTCTACCGCATGAAGGCCCGCTTTCCCGATGTTTTCATCGGCATCAATGGCGGCATCCAGACGCTGGATGAGGCAGAAGGCCACCTCGCCCATGTCGATGGCGTCATGCTCGGCCGCGCGGCCTATCAGAACGCCGCGATCCTTTCCGAGATCGACCAGCGCTTCTATGGCGCACCCGCCGCCGAGCCGGATTGGAACGATCTGCGCGACCGCATGATGGCCTATGCGGAGCGCCATATCGCCAATGGCGGTCGCCTGCAGCATATCGCCCGCCACATGGTCGGCCTCTTCACCGGCCTGCCGGGTGCCCGCCGCTACCGCCAGATCCTGTCGACCGATGCCGCAAAGCCGAATGCCGGCCCGGAAGTGATCGCCGCCGCCTTTGCCGCCGTCGATTTTGCGGGTAGCGCCGAAGCCGTCAGCGCCTGAACGGCATCAGGCATCGATCCGGACCATCAAAGCAGACATTTACCGACAGATCGGGCTTGCAGCCCGGTCCGTTTCCTTTCGACGTTTGAACGAAGTCGGGTTGAACACGTTTATAACGGTCCCCCCAGAAGACTAGGAAGGAAACACTCATGAAGAACCTCATCATCCTTGCAGCTGCCGCTTCCCTCGGTTTCGTACCCGTGGCCGAGGCCGCGAGCCAGCACAAGCAACCGAAACACGCCGCCCAGCAGGTCGCAAATGAGCCAAGGCAGCGTCTCGGCACACTTTCCTGCGAAGTCGCCGGCGGCGTCGGCATGATCATCGGCTCGAGCAAGGCGATCGACTGCCGCTTCAAGCAGAACACCGGCAGGGTCGAACACTATAGAGGCACGATCGGCAAGCTCGGTCTCGATGTCGGCGTCACGGGCAAATCCTATCTCAGCTGGATCGTCGTCAACACCGCGCCCACGCGCGTCGGTGATGGCGCTCTTGCCGGCACCTATGTCGGCGCTTCCGCCGGTGCTTCCGTCGGTGTCGGCCTCGGGGCAAATGCGCTGATCGGCGGAAATTCGAAGAATTTCGCATTGCAGCCGCTCAGCGGTGAAACCGGAACCGGTGTGAATGTGGCCGCAGGCGTCTCCCGCCTCCAGTTGAAGGCCACGCGCTAACCCCTACAGGCGGCGGCCGACAGGTCGCCGCCGCTTCACGAAGTCGTTCGCGCCATCTGCAAGGAAACGATTGGCGTTTTCGCTACCGGCTGGCCGTGCAGGCACGATGAAGCGGACCGAATAACGCCGATCGCAGCCTGTCCAGTCGATCACAGACAAAACAGCTGCTCTCCCTGATCTTCACAATGGCGCGGTGGCGCCGTATTTTGCGCTGTCCGGCGGATATGTCGCAGCCCGGATGCGCACTGACGGACCGCGGCCCGCAAACAACCATCGTATGGGAGGATCGCCGACATGAAGGATGTCGTCGCGCTGGTAACCGGCGCAAGCCGCGGCGTCGGCCGCGGGATTGCGCTTGCATTGCTCGCCGAGGGCGCCACGGTGCATGTCACCGGAAGGACGCGCTCCGAGGCAGAAGCAACCGGGGGCAAACACGCGGGATCGCTGGAAGGGCTCGAGCTCGAGGCCGCGGATCTGCCCGGACGCGTCGTTCATCAGTGCGACCACAGCAACGACACCGAGACCGAGCGCGTGGCCGAAGAGATCAGAGCCGGCAACAGGCTGGACATTCTGGTCAACAATGCATAGCCCGGCTACGAAAACATGGTCGAGGATGGCGATTTTACCTGGCCTCGAGCCTTCTGGGAGCAGCCCGTCTGGCGGTGGGACGCAATGATCGGCACGGCCCTGAGGGCGGCTTTCATGATGTCTCGTGCAGTGGCGCCTGTCATGATCTCGGCGCAGCGTGGTCTGATCGTCAATATTTCATTCTGGGCAGCGCAATTCTACGACGGCAACGCAATCTATGGCATGGCCAAGGCCGCTGCCGACAAGATGGCCGCAGACTTCGCCCATGATCTGCGTCCGCACGATGTCGCCGCCGTCGCACTCTATCCCGGCCTGGTCCGCACCGAAGCCGTCATGCAGAACGCCGAATATTTCGACCTGTCCAACTCCGAATCCCCCAGGTTCATCGGCCACGTCATATCAGGACTCTGGCGGGACCCTGCGCTGATGTCGAAATCCGGGCAGGTCCTGGTCGCGGCGGAGCTGGGTCGGGAATACGATATTGCTGACGTCAACGGCTACAGACCTGTTCCCCTCACAGCGGCGGACTTTGCGAAAAGCTGAATTCGCGTCTGGCATTGCAGCCTCGAGCGGCATCCGCCAGTGATCATGGGAGCGGCAAACCAGACCGTGGATTAGGCCGCCACCAGCAGCAGCACATAAGCCACGACCGTCACCATCAGTCCCCGAAACGCGATCGTCACGAACCGGTATTTGCTGCGCGCGATATGCGAAAGAATGTCGGCATTTTCCACATACTGGTCGAAGAGATAGCGCTCGTCGCGCCGGATCGCCGCATCGAAGAAGACGTCGCGATGCCGCGGCCATGCGCCCCAGAACATCGATGTGGATTTATCGAGCCGCCGCGGCAGCACCACGAGGATGGCCGACAGAATCGAAAAGACCGAGGCTGTGGCCAGGAGGCCGGAGAAGAGAATGGCCTGCGGCGTGCCCTGCGCATAGCGCACCCAGGTGAAGACCGCCCTCACTTCGACGGAGCTCACAAGAAAGGCAAGCATGAACGTAAAGATATAAGCGGCTTTCTGATCCGATATCTTGATCTGATCATAGAATATGTCGTTGATTTTCTTGATATGGTCGAAATATCCCGAGCCGATATCATCCGTCGACGGAGAACTGGAGGGCAGCTCCGCATAATTTTCAAACTCGCTCAAAGGAAACCCCACCCCGCAATAGTGTTTCCCTAATAATACACTTGGTTGTGAAAGCAAGAACACGTGTGCATCCGACTTGACTTTTACACCGGTCTTGGCCAAACGGGAAAAAGATGCGGGGGTATCTGGGATGTCGGGGTCGAAGTCTTTTCTGTGCGCGGGATCCACTCTTGCGCTCATGTCAGCGTTACTTGCGTGTCCGGTTACAGCCGAGCCGCTGCAGCGCGCCACGCCGGCTGCAGGCTCCGTCATCGCCCGCAAGACCGGCGAGGAAGTGCGCTTCGTCGATGTCAGCAACTGGCGCGTCGTCGATCTCAACCAGGACCTTCTGGATGGTGACGTGCTGCGCACCAATGCCACCGGTCAGCTCGCCATCCTCTTTTCCGATCACACCCAGATCCGCCTCGGCCGCAATTCCGCGCTGCAGGTCAAGAAAATGTCTGCGACCGGCGACACGATCCTCAATCTGCAGTCCGGCACCATCTGGGCCCGCGCCCAGCGCGGCGGCCAGGGCCTGACGGTCGAGACACCAGCCGCCGCAGCCGCCATCCGCGGCACGGACTGGACGATGACCGTCGACGGCGCCCGAACCTCGATGATCGTGCTCGAAGGCCGCGTGGCGCTCAGCAACCCGCAGGGCAGCATCGAGGTGAACGAGGGCGAAGGCGCCGTCGCCACCATCGGCCAGGCGCCGCACAAGCTCATCAGCGTCAATCCGGATGATCGCGAGCAGATGCTCTTCTATCTGGACCTGCGCGACGGCTTCGGCCTGATGCCGACCTCGCCGCTGCGGGCCGACCGTATGGCCACCGAGCGCCGCCGCCTTCTGGCGCTGCCGCCCGAGCGCCGCAGCATAGAAGACTGGCTGGAACTTGCCGAGGTGCAAAGCGCCTTCGACGGGCGTCAGGCCGCAGCTGCAACGTTGCAAAATATCCGCAGCCGCAAGCTGACGGTCGCACAGCAGGCCCGCGTCGACCTGCTCGACGCCACCATTGCCGGCTCCGAAAAGCGCTATGGCGATGCCGCCAGGCTCTTCCAGAAGGCGCTGCCGCATCTCGACCCGACACGCCGAACCATGGCCCGATATGGCGGCTATTTCGCCCGGTCGCTCGCCGATCCCGCGCATGCCGAACCGCCTCCAGCCAACACCACCGGCCCCTATGGCGCGATCATGCAGGCCTATACGGCCGGCTTCCTGGAAAACCCGCGCGCAGCGCTCGAGATCATCAGGAAAGCGGAACAGCACTATCCAGATGACCCGACCCTGCCGGCAGTCCGCGCCCAGCTGGCGCAGCTCGTCGATGACCGTGAGCAGATGAAGGAAGCGATAGAACGCTCGCTGGCGCTCGACCCCGATCACCCGATGGCGCTCTCCGCCCGCGCCGGTTACAAGGCAGCCTATGAGAGCGACATCAACGGCGCGCTTGCGGACCTGAACCGCGCCATCGAGCTTGCGCCCGGCGCGTCGGGCACGCTGAATTCGCTCGGCCTGCTGCAGAGTTCGCGCGATGCCAATGGCGAAGCGGAAAAGGCCTTCAAGAAGGCGATCGAGCTAGACCCGCAGGATCCGCTGCTGCATGCCAACCTCTCGATCCTCTATCTCGATCAGGGGCGCATGAAGGAGGCCAAGCGCGAGATCGATACGGCAATCGCCCTCGACCCGTCCTTCGATATCGCCCTGCTTGCCCGCGGCCGTTACTACCTGCAGTCCGGCGAGCGCGACAAGGCGCTGGAGGATCTACTGGCGGCCAGCACCGCCAATCCGGCTCATTCGCAATCGCAGCTGATGCTTGCGGCCGCACACTATGAAAAGGGCGATCGCCTCCCCTCCGAGCAGGCCCTCGATAATGCCAACCGCCTGGATGATAACGATCCGGTCATCTCCGCCTTCCGCACCGCTGTCGATATCGACGACTACAATTCAGATGGCGCGATTGCCAACGCGCAGGAATTCCTGCGCCGCTCGCGCGCCCGCGGCGGCGATTTCAGCGGGCTCGGTGCCAATGCGAGCGCCGGCTCGACGCTGAACAACGCTTTCCGCCTTCAGGGCCTGGATGCCTGGGGCCGCTATTATGGCGATGCCGTCTTCGATCCCTTCAAAGGCAGCGGTTATATCGACCAGTCGATCAAGGGCAGCATCTTTCCTTTCGTCAACGCGACGAGCTTCAGCGATGACAACGTCATCCAGAACCGGAACAATGCGTCGAGCTACTCGTCCTTCATCCAGGGCCTGCTGCTCTCTCCCCACATGCTGTCCGGCCGTTCGCGCTCGGCATCGCTGTTCGATGTACCCTTCATCGAAGGCTCGCTCGGCGGCGGCATCAACAGCGTCGACGGCCACACGCGCCGCATCGGCGAAGCGGAAATCCAGGGCTATTCGAACGCGACGATCCCGATCAGCTTCTACGGCAACCTGACCTGGGAAGAGCTGGCGCTCGATGGCGATTACCGTGACTTCGGTGGATATACGACGGACAACAAGCTACTCACGGGCAATGCGTACCTGACGGCCACGCTGACGCCTGATGACCGTATCGTCAGCTTCATCAATCATGGCAAAAGCTACGGACCGCTGAATGCTCTGACGACAAGCACGGCATTCACCGACCGCCTGAATGAAGAATTCTTTCTGCCGGTCTTCGGCGGTGTAATACCGACGATGGATCTACCTCTCTATCAGAACAGATATGATGAGGGTGAGACGACGATTGGCGGCATCGGCTGGAGCCACACCTTCGGGTATCGGAATGTGCTCAATACCGCACTCCTCTATTCCGAAGGCAAGGCGAAAAGCCTCTTCGATTATACATTTGATGCCTCCGAGGCTACCGGCGCTCCCGCTCCAGATCTTTTTCCGTTCATGGAAACGAGCCTGGAGAATTCCTCCAAAACTTACATAGCTGCGATCAGCCATAACATCGGTGATGACACACTGACCTGGCGATACGGTATCGAAGGCGGATGGACCGATAGCCGCAACAAGACAACGATTCATCTCGATGACATTTTGGGTTTGGTGGGCGAGCGGACATTTGATCCGACCGACGAGAGCAACCGCGTCAATATCGGCCGCGCCTATATCGATCTCCTTCACGAGATCACACCTGCTCTAAAGGGCGAATACGCACTGTTCGCCACACGCCTGGAAGGCGACGGCACCGATGTCAGCCGGCTTGAGCCTCGTTTCGGCCTTGCCTGGGAACCCGTGCAAAATCAGTGGCTGCGCGCCGCCTTCATGCGACAGGGCCTCGACACGGGCGTACCATCATTGGCGCCGGTCGGCATCCTTGGCCTGCAGGCCAACCAATTCTCGGTCGGAGCAGAGGGCTACGCCGATACGGTTGCCTTGCAATGGGACGCAGAATGGACGGACCGTTTGTTTACCTCGGTCGAATACCAGCATCAGGAATTGCACGATTTCTCGATCGGCCTGCCGATCACTGGCCTCGCAATCGTCGACAGTCAGTCTTATGGGCGCGGCACCATCGACCGCGCCGCCGTCACGGCCAACGTCGCGCTTGGATCCGGCTTCGGCCTCTCGGCCACCTATGCCTATATGGATTCGGAGAACAAGGATCCGACAGCCTTTAACTATCGCGGCGATCTGCCCTTCATTCCGCAAAACTCGGGCCAGATCGCGCTAACCTGGGTCAATGAAGCCAAGGTGAAAGCCACTGTTGCGGCAAACTATGTCGGCGAGCGTCCCGGCGATCTGGTCGGCACGAAGCTCGATGATTACTGGAGCCTGGATGCCCATCTCATCTGGGAACCTTTCGACAAGCGCATCGCACTCGAGGCTGCTGCTTACAATCTTCTCGATGAAGATTTTGAAGTTCTGCCCGGCACCCCCGGCTGGGGCCGCGCCTTCAAGGGCACGCTGAAGATCCGCTTCTGATGTCGGCGCGCGCCGTCCAGCCACGCCCTCACGCAGAGCGCCCCACAAGGCAGGACCGCCCGTCGGCCCGCCCGCCCGGCTGGCCCTTCTCAAGCCGCAGCATCCGCCTTCTCGTGCTGGCGCTGGTCACTCTGATCACGATCTCGCTGATCTCCCGCCTGCCCGCCTGGACTCTGACGGAGCTGCGCACCTTCGACTATCTCTCCACCGTCGACGATCCCTTGCCACCCGATGGCGGGCCGATCATCGTGGCGATCGACGAGCCGGCGCTGGCCGATATCAACGCCCAATGGCCCTGGCCGCGCAGCCTGCATGCCGAGCTCGTCAAGCAGCTGCGCGCCGCCGGCGCCAAAGCCATCGCGCTCGATATTATCATGGCCGAGCCTTCGACGGCCGAAAACGATCAGGCCATCACCGCTGCCGTCGGCCCCGATGTCGTGCTTGCCGGCGATGAAACCCTGATCAAGACGCCCCAGGCCGACCAGCTGCTGCGCACCACGCCGCTGCCGCAGATGACGGAAGCCGGTGCGCGCACCGGGATCGCCTCGATCACCCTGAATGGCGACGGCGTCTTCCGCAATATTCCATCCTATTCGGATGGCTTTGCCATGGAGCTTGCAAAGGCTGCGGGCATCAATGCGACGCATCTGCCGGCAGGCTCCCTCATCCAGTCCCTCGGCCCGGCCCGCAGCTACCCCACCGTCTCCTACTATCAGGCGCTGGACCCGAAGAATTTCCTGCCGCCCGATATCTTCAGGGATCGCGTCGTGCTGGTCGGCCTCAGCCTGCAAAACGCCCCCGAGATCGACCAGGGCGGCGCCGATGCCTATGCCACGCCCTATACCGTCCACACCGGCAAGCTGATCTCCGGCGTCGAGGTGCAGGCCACCATCTACGACAATATCGTCCATGGTCTCGCCATATCCGAAGCCGGACTGCTGCCGGTCGCAACCTGCATTCTCATATCGGTCATTCTGGCTGCCGCCACGGTCTGGAAAGCCACGAGCTGGCGAACGCTGGTCGCCACCGCCGCCGCCGTGCTCGCCTTTGCGGCAGTCAGCTATGCCGGCATCCGCTTCGGCCATGTCTTCGTCTCGCCGCTTGGGCCGACCGTTGCCTTCGTCGCCGTCGCCTTCGGCCAGGCGGCCTTTGATTATACCGAGGAGCGCCGCCAGAAACGCCAGATTACGCTCGCCTTTGCCCAATATATCTCACCCGATCTCGTCAAGCGCCTGTCGAACGATCCTTCGCAGCTAAAACTCGGCGGCGAGCGACGTACGCTGACGGTCCTGTTTTCCGACGTGCGCGGCTTCACCACCATCGCCGAGACGATGAAGGACGATCCCGAGCAGCTGACGACGCTGATCAACCGCCTGCTGACGCCGCTATCCGATGTCGTCATGGATCACGGCGGCACGATCGACAAATATATGGGCGATTGCATCATGGCCTTCTGGAATGCGCCGCTCGACGACCCCGATCACGCGCTGCACGCGGTGAAAGCGTCGATTGCCATGCAGGATGCGATCGGCACGCTGAACCGCGAACTGGAGCGCGAGGCCGTCGCGTCAGGGCGGCCGCTGCATATCCTCAAAATGGGCGTCGGCATCAATACCGGCGAATGCATCGTCGGCAATATGGGTTCCACCCGCCGCTTCGACTATTCCTGCCTCGGCGACAGCGTCAATCTCGCCTCTCGCCTGGAAGGCGCTTCAAAGAATTACGGCGTCGCCCTGCTGCTTGGAGAAGAAACCGCCCGCCTCATCGGCGATCATTACGCCGTGGTCGAGCTCGACCGCATCATCGTCAAGGGCCGCACGGTGCCCTCGCCGATCTTCACCGTGCTGCATGGCGGTCACCGCACGGCCCTGCGCGAACACGATGCCTTTCTGAATGCGAAATATGCGGACCGGCTCACCATCTCCGACCCTGCCTTCGAAACACTGCCGAAAGCCATTCCGGAGCTTTCGGCCTATTACGCGCTGGTGCGCAACAACCTCGCGCAGGACGACGCGGCTCCATAGAGCAATTCCAGCAGAACTGCGCAGCGATTTTGCGTCGGGAATTGCGTGAGAACAAAAAGATGGTGCACTTTCCCCTGGTCGCCTTTTGAGTCTAGGATGCCGCCAGACTCTTTGGACAGACCACTCGTCCGATCGCTATCCCGTAACAGCCGAGAAGTCCCATCATGTCCCTGCCTGCCACCGTCATCCCCCTGCCGCAACCCGTTCTCCTGCCCGTCGAAGGCAGTGCCGAGGCCTTCCCGGTCCGCCGCGTCTATTGCGTCGGCCGCAATTACGCCGACCACGCCATCGAAATGGGCCATGACCCGAGCCGCGAGCCGCCCTTCTTCTTCCAGAAGAACGCCGACAACCTGTTTTCCGGCAAGGATTTCCCCTATCCGCCGCTATCATCGGATGTGCATTTCGAGGTCGAATGCGTGCTGGCGCTGAAGGCCGGCGGCGCCGATATTCCGGCAGAAAAGGCGCTCGACTGCATCTATGGCTACGCCGTCGGCATCGATTTCACCCGCCGCGACCTGCAGGCCGAAGCCAAGAAGCTTGGTCGCCCGTGGGAGCTCGCCAAGGCCTTCGAACATTCCGCCCCGGTCTCGCCCATCGTGCCGGCAAGCAGCCTCGGCCATCCCACTGATGGCCGCGTCTGGCTGGAGGTGAACGGCGTCAAAAAGCAGGATGGCGACTTGAACCAGATGATCTGGAAAGTCCCGGAAATCATTGCGGAGCTTTCGAAACTCTTCGTTCTTGCCCCTGGCGATGTCATCATGACCGGCACACCCGCCGGCGTCGCCGCCATCAACAAGGGCGACAGCATCTCCTGCGGCGTCGACGGCATCGCGACGCTGTCGCTGAAAGTGGTTTGAGGAGACGAAAATGGCGATCTATGCGCTCGCAGGTGTAAGACCGAAACTACCACCCCACGGCACCTTCTGGATCGCCCCCGATGCGCATGTGATCGGCCATGTGGAACTTGCCGAACAGGTCGGCGTGTGGTTCGGCGCGGTGCTGCGCGGCGACAACGAACCCATATCAATCGGCAAGGCCACCAATCTTCAGGAAGGCGTCATGGTCCACACCGACCCCGGCTTCCCCACCACGATCGGTGAAATGTGCACTATCGGCCACCACGCCATCATCCACGGCTGCACGATCGGCAACAATTCGCTCATCGGCATGGGCGCCACCATCCTGAATGGCGCCAGAATCGGCAACAACTGCCTCGTCGGCGCCAATGCGCTCGTCACCGAAGGCAAGGAATTCCCCGACAATTCGCTCATCGTCGGCTCGCCCGCCAAGGCAATCCGCACGCTCGACGACGAGGCGGCCGCAAAGATCGCCGAGTCCGCGAGAAAATATGTGAGCAACTGGCAGCGCTTTGCGCGGGATCTCGAGCGGATCGACTGAGCGCCGGAGACTGGATCAGCTTATTTATTGCAACTCTTGAAGTTCTTTGAACGCCCTTCCTTAAGAAGGACGATCATGGGAGCAGGCCGATGGTCAATCACTGGAGTCACGCAAGAGGCATTTTAATGCGCACAGGCAAGTCAGTCGCCACCGGCTCGTCATCGTTCATCCTAATCATGCCTGTGGGCTCCACCACGAAATTAGCGACAAAGAGAGCATTTGAATAAAAGAGAGTCGCAGCCACCAGATAATTTCCGCTCTCGGTCATCCCGTCATAAGTTGCGGAACGCGCTGAACGCGCAATTACATGACGCGTTTTGTCGTCCATCTCCTCTGGCAAAAATGGGTCGTCGACCGTTTCTAAAACGCAAAACGGCCCCTCTTCCCCATGCACCATCGAGCAGAAAAAACGAACATAGTCCAATATGTTATCTTCACTGAGGTGAATCGGCGCCTTAGCGTTCACCTCATGAATTGGCGGGCTCGTCCCATTGAGACGAAATATCTCGCCTTCATCGTGAAGATAATAGATTACAAGATCCCTATTTCCCCAGCTCTCGTCGGTAAATGCGAACATCTTCGTATTTTCGTAAAACGGCAGTCCTCGCTGAAAGCCTCGGGTCGTCTCTGGGCTCATACGGTATTTGCCATCCACTGGCGCAACTCGCGCGATCCAATCCTCCAAAGTTTTCGCTGATATCTCGGACCAGTTTTTACCACTCCCGCCCAACAGTCGGCGGTCTAACTCGGCCCCCCCCACCCAGACGATTTCGTCTAGTCGAGCACCTTCCAACAATGCGCCTTCGAGCGCGGTCCGGCTCAACCGCGCGCCCCTCATATCACTGCCGCGAAGATCCGCGTCCCGGAAGCTGAACGCTGTCAAATCCTCTCCAGCGACTTTCAGCTCTCGCAAGTCGGCGCCTTCGAAATCTACGTCGGGCACAAGCCCTGCCAACTCAGCCAGCCGCGCAAGGCTGTCCGTGTCCGAACAAGCCTCATAGAGTCTCTCTACCGCCGCCTCTAATCTTTGCATGTCAGTTTTCTCCCGATTTCAACGGAAGCCTTTGCAACATCACCGTGCCCGCGAGGATCTTGCCGAGCGCCAAGCGCCCTACGATGTCGCGCTTTTCTCGCCCATCGACCAATCGCTTTCCATACTGATGTATGGGGCTATATTCATTGAACTCGATTTCAGTCCAGTGAAAATCGCGCGCACGCACCTCCAACCGCATCTCGATACAGCCATCGGGCTCAATCATCAAAACTCTAGCCAAACCTGCATCTTCGCTTGCGGACCGCATTCGCTCGCCGATAAGCACAGAAACATTGCCGCTCGAGGTCTCAAAAGGAATGAGAGGATCTGGCTCGATGAGCCAATCAATCTGCCCGACCTTACCGTTCATGCGCTTCTTTAAGAATGCTGTGATAAGGCTTCTCTTGCCTTCCGTTTCTTCGGTCAACTCATGCACCTCGTGTTTGCCGAATGCATGCCGCAGCTTACCATCCGCCTTGCCCTCAGCCGAAACACCCTTCCATAAACCTACTTCAGCCTGCGCCTCGACTTGCGCCTCCCCACCCTTCTCGCTATCGCGTGTTTTCGTTACCTTCACCTTCAAATCCTGTGTTTCCTCCGAGTGGACGACATATGCAATACTCTCGGGTTCACACGCGCAACCCAGCCCGTGCGCGCTAATGCGCCCACGAGTGAGAGCGAACTCAGCACGACCTTCATCAAAATCGATTGCTCCTGGATTGAAGTGCACAGTCCCGACAAGGATAAACCCCTCTGCAGTACGCTGAGCAGCCGAAAAATCAGGAAATACAACGTCGGTCTCTGCCAGGGCTTCTCTGCTGATCTCTCCACGTCCCGTCTTCTTCCAGAACATCGCCCGCCCTCGCGCTTCCGCAGCCGTCTGTACTTTACTATTTTTTCTTGGGCCTCGCGAGATACGTTGTATTAAATATTGCTTGGCTCTATAGTTAAGTCGCCACTCCACCCTGTTTTCTTTACATAGAAAACTACATTTCGATTTCGGTATAAAACTCCATACTATTACTCACGCATCGATAAAAATAGAATTTCGTCATTGCACTTGGAGAGATCAGATCAGACATAGAAACTCTTTACGTTTACTCTCAAAACACTCTGTAATCAGTAAAGGTTTTATGTCTAGCGGGCCATCCGCGCGCTGGATGATTAGGCTATCGCCAAGGTCACCCGGTCGGCGAGGAAATATGTCGGCAACTGGCAGCGCTTTGCGCGGGATCTCGAGCGGATCGACTGAAACCGACCGCGGGCGGATCGCAGGCGACCGCGGGAGGATCTGCCAGCGAGACGGTTTTCAGTCGGTCGTTGCGGCGAGAACCCTGCCGCCTTCCGGCTCCTGGACGATAATAGCGCTCTTGAGGTCGCCGGTTGCAGCCGGGATCGGCAGCTTCAGCATCTTGCCGTCCCAGGTGCCGAGACGCGTCAGCTCGTGAACGACATGAGCGTGCGGCAATGTCTCGCCGGCATTCTCGCCCCTGGCGACCGGAACCTCCACGGTGCCCGGAGCATAGCGGACGAGCCACACGTCGGCCGCGGCGGTCCGGCCCTTCGCAGCGTCGATGACGGCCACGTCCCGGGCTAGCTCGATCCCGGGGCCGGACAGTGCGGGCTCGGACGCGATCACGCGCCGGATCTCGTTGAGATCATAGCCGACGGTCGACTGATGGCCGTTGACCACCATCTGCGGCGTGAAAGGGCCGGATTGGCCAAGTGCAGGCTCATAGGTCACCTGCCGGTCGGTGAATTCCTTCTTCCCAAAAATATCCTTCCATCCGAGATAGTCCCAATAAGTCACCGAGAAGCTCAAGGCGAGCACGTTCGGATCATTGCTGAGCCTGACGAGATTGGCATTGGCCGGAGGGCATGAGGAACAGCCCTGGCTGGTGAACAGTTCGACGACCGCTGGCGACTGCCCAGCGGAGGCCTGAGCGGTGGAACCAAAAGCAAAGACTGCTGCGATGACAGCAAGATTGAACGCGGCTGAATGTTTCATGGCGGTGCTCCCTGATGACGTGCATCTCGCCCTCCTTCGCAGGTGGAACGCCATTCGTTACAGCCTCACGCATTTGTGACGGCATCGGCCGGATGCCGAAAGGCCGCGCCGTCGGCCTTTCCCGGCGGCAGGTTCCCGGCTGCAAAGAAAAAACTTCGGGACACCTGTAACAAATCCCGCGTCGCCTACGTACAGGCTGTAGGAACGCGACGGTACCGGACATCGAAAACGATCATGGCGACACTCGACGATCACAGCCAGGCCACACCGACAGGCCCGATGACAACAGTCATTCGCCGGCACTCGGTGGCGACCCGCCTTACACACTGGGTCAACGTTCTCTGTCTCAGCCTGCTTTTGATGAGCGGGCTGCAGATTTTCAATGCCCATCCGGCGCTTTACTGGGGCCAGTACGGTGCGGATGCAGATCCGTCATGGCTGTCGATAAGTGCCGTCGAAGAGGATGGCGGCACGCGCGGCGTGCTTCGCATCGGCAATCTGCAGATCACGACAACAGGCATTCTCGGCGTTTCGGGAACGGGCGATGACGCGACCGAGCGTGGCTTCCCTTCCTGGATCACCATTCCGAGCTATCAGGACCTCGCAACCGGCCGCCGCTGGCATCTGTTCTTTGCCTGGCTCTTCGTCATCAACGGATCGATCTATGCGCTCATCGGCTTTCTGTCAGGCCATTTCCGCCGCGATCTGGCGCCAAGCAGCGAAGAGATCTCGCCGCACCATCTGGGGCAGGAGATCGCCGACCACGCGCGCCTGCGCTTCCCCAAGGGTGAAAAGGCAAAGCGTTACAATGTGCTGCAGAAGCTCGCCTACCTGATCGTCATCTTCATCCTGCTGCCGCTGATGTTTGCAACGGGCTTGACCATGTCACCCGGCATGGATGCCGGCTATCCCTTCCTGCTCGACCTCTTCGGTGGCAGGCAATCGGCCCGGTCGATCCACTTCATCTGCGCCTGGTCGATCGTCCTCTTCGTTTTCGTGCATGTCGCAATGGTGATCCTGTCCGGCCTCTGGAACAACATGCGCTCGATGATAACGGGCCGTTACGTGATCGAAACCGAAAGGGACGATCGATGACCTTCTCCATCACACGCCGCCACCTGTTGATCGGATCGGCTACCGGCCTCGGTGCATTCGGCCTGACCGGCTGCGACGATGTCGTCCAGAACGCCAATGTCCAGTCCGTTCTCGAAATGGCCGAGACGCTGACGATGAGAAGCCAGCGGCTGCTCGTTCCCAAGGACAAGCTGGCGCGCGAATTTTCCGAAGCCGATATCTCGCCGACATTCCGGCCGAACGGCACGAGCCAGCCCGACAGCGAAGCCTATGCGCAGATGATGGAAACCGGCTTCGCCGACTGGCGACTGAAGATTGACGGGCTGGTAGAGCGTCCCGTCGAGCTTTCGCTCGCAGATCTGAAGAAGCTGCCCTCACGCACCCAGATCACCCGGCACGACTGCGTCGAGGGCTGGAGCGCCATCGGCAAGTGGACGGGCGCGCCCCTCGGACCGCTCCTGCAGAGCGTAGGGCTGAAGCCTGAGGCCCGCTATGCCGTCTTCTACTGCGCAGACCAGCTTGAACAGACGCTGGACGGCAGCGGAACCTACTACGAGAGCATCGATCTCATCGACGCCTTCCACCCGCAGACCATCCTCGCCTACCAGATGAACGGCAAGGATCTGGAGGTCGCCCACGGCGCCCCGCTTCGCCTGCGCGTCGAGCGCCACCTTGGCTACAAACATGCCAAATATCTGATGCGGATCGAGATCAAGGACAGCTTCGCCGGCCTGTGGGGCGGCAAGGGCGGCTTCTGGGAAGACCGGGGCTACGAGTGGTACGCGGGAATCTAGAGCAATTCCAGCAAAAGTGCGTAGCGGTTTTGCGTCCGGAATTGCGTGAAAACAAAGAGATAGAGTGTTTCCGTGATTCGAAGAAAAACGGAAACACTCTAGGCACTCGTGCCTCCGTACAGTCTTGCCGCGGGACAGTCTTGCAAAGGGCAATGGCGCCCACAAGGAGGAGAAGGTCATGTTGAAATGCACAGTAGCAGCAATCGTCCTGGCAGCGGCTTTCGCGCT
Source organism: Rhizobium sp. 05L429 (assembly GCF_056397645.1). Classification (NCBI taxonomy): domain Bacteria; kingdom Pseudomonadati; phylum Pseudomonadota; class Alphaproteobacteria; order Hyphomicrobiales; family Rhizobiaceae; genus Rhizobium; species Rhizobium sp. 05L429. The sequence continues at coordinate 145,892 of NZ_JBFTNV010000011.1, forward strand.
GCCCGCTTTGGCAGAGGACGCGATGATGTCGGCGAAATGCGACAAGGCTTCCATGATGAAAATGGAGGCCAACATGGATGCCATGAAGGATCCTGCCATGAAGACAAAGAAGGAAATGGCGTCCAAGGAAATGATGATGGCCAAGGATTCCATGAAGGCCAACAAGATGGAAGAATGCAAGATGCACATGGAAAAAGCCATGAAAAGCATGAGCAACATGTGAAGCGTGTCAGAGCGATGCGGGCGGCCCTGGGGCTGCCCGTGCCGGCATCGGCATGAACGCCGCTGCACGATCGGCAACTGCCTCGTCGGCGCCAATGCGCTCATCACCGAAGGCAAGGAATTCCCCGACAATTCCCTGATCGTCGGCACACCGGCCAAGGCCATCCGCACGCTGGACGACGAGGCGATCGCGAAGATCACCCAGTCCGCGAAGAAATATGTCGGCAACTGGCAGCGCTTTGCACGGGATCTGGAGCGGATCGATTAGCTTATGCCGGATATGGGCAAAGCAGCCCTGATGCGTCGGCGCAATCCGTCGGGCGAGCAGCGCTCGGGATGCCCGAGACGCTGGGGAAGCTCATTGGTATGTGCGGAACATCTGGCGTCCGCAAGCCGACGCTGGCATAAATGAGCTTCATCGAGGGAGGCATCATGATGCAGAAGAACGCGCCGGACTTCAGCCTTGCGGGCAAGGTGACTTTGGTGACGGGAGCGAGCCGTGGCATCGGTCGAGCTTGCGCACTTGCCTGTGCCGCAGCAGGCTCCGATATTGTTGTGGGGGTCCGTGATGTCGCCGCCTCGGCGGGCCTGGTTGCCGAACTCGAGGGCACGGGACGAAAAGTTCTCGCGGTTGAACTGGACATTCCCAACAAGACCCATATCGCACAGGCCGTCGACGCGGCGCTTGCTACGTTCGGTCGGATCGACGTCCTCGTCAACAATGTCGGCGTGGCTCCGGGCAATCTTGCGGAACTCGTTGAGGAGAAAGACCTTGACGAGATACTCGATGTCAACGTCAAGGGCACCTTTCTGATGACGCAGGCCGTTGGCCGTCACATGATCAAGCGCAATGGGGGCCGGATCATCAACATCAGCTCACAGGCCGGTACCGTGGCGCTGCGTGGCGAGGCAATCTATTGCATGAGCAAGGCGGCAATTAATCACCTCACGCGCTGCCTTGCAGCCGAATGGGCACGCTACGATATCACCGTAAATACCGTATCGCCGACGTTCATTCACACCGACGGTACAGCACCTTTTCTATCCGATGCCGACAATCGCAAAGCGACACTCGGTCACATTCCACTCGGTCGGATCGGTGAAACCGATGATGTGGTGGGTGCCGTAGTCTTCCTTGCATCTCCGGCTGCGAGCCTGATCACCGGCGCAAACCTGCTGGTGGACGGTGGATGGTCCGTCGCCTGAGGCCGAGGCGGCCCCTGCAGCAAAAGTCTTATGCAAACGAGGAGAACTACTCGTACTGCCTCCCCTCCCGCCTCCCATCTGGGGTTTGGCGGCCTATCGCTGCAGTTTCGGGCGCACGGTGATTTGCACGCCGGCCGCATTCGTCACGCGCGCTTGCGCGGTCGCCCGATCGAGCAAGTCCTGGCGGAAAGGCGGGGGATCGCCTGGATTGATGAACAGCTTGCCGAAATTGACCGCGATGTGCTTTCGGTCGATTTCCCCCACGATCCGTTTGCACTGCTTGATGTCTGCCTCGTAGGCGGCGTCCATGACCAGCTCGACCGCCATGACGCTGAGGTCGTTGGTCTGGTCGTAGCCGCGCCGAGCCCAGGCCTCCACCGTCGGCGATGCGCCAGGCGGCGTTAGCGACGGGTCGCCCACGAAGGCAAAGACGGCGCGCACCTTGCCGAAGTAAACCCCGTTGCCGTCCTCGTTCCACACCTCCAGCACCGGGCCGGCATAACGATATTTCAGCGTTCCGTTGCCGCCGGTGTAGAAGCTCGAAAGCTGGTCCTGCGGCGGTCCGACATAGGCGTCCACCGCCTCGAACATGACAGTGACGCTGCCCTCGCCGTCCTTGAGCAATTGGCCGTCGATGAACCAGCGCACCTCAAAGATCGGTCCGCCCTTCAGCAGGTGAAGGTCGTAGCGTGTCGTCGTCTTCAGTCGGTAGGCCAGCGCGCTATACTGTTTCTCAGGGAACCAGCAGACCCGCATCTTGACCTGAACTTGGCGATCGAGGCGCCGCACGACATCAGTCACTGCCGAATCCAGCCTTGCCAGATTGACCGGCGTCGCGGACGCGTGGCCCTTTGCGAGATAGTCGGCTTCGTCGTCGGTAAACTTCATCTCGAAGTCACGCGCTGCCGCGCTCAACTCGTTTCCGAGAAAGACCACCGCATCGATGCCGAGCAGGTCGTCGGGATCGATAATCTCGTCCAGCCCGGCGGCATCGGACAGCGCATCGCGCAGTTGGCCGGAAATTGCGTCCCTCACCGCCCTGGTGATCGCCTTGACTGCGTTCTTGCGTGCGGCAGCGTCGCCCAGCCGGTCGAGCCGCGTCTGGATCCCGTCTATCGGGGCGACCACCATGCCGTTCGCGTCGCGCGACAATTCGCTGTCGTACCCGCCGGCGATCAGCTTCGTCAGCTCGGCCGACAGCGCTGGTCCAAACACCTTGTTGAATTTCTTGTGCCCCGCCTCCGATGTGCTGGGCGAGAATGCGTCCTGATCCCAAAGCAAGGCGACCATTCCGGCGAGGCCTGGAAACCAGCTGCCTATCTCCAGCAGGGCCGGCCGAAGACGGAATGACCGCGTCCCCAGCGCCGCCGGAATCGGCAGCGTCGCCGGCGCGTTCACATCACCGGTGCCTAGCAGCCACGGGCTCGCCGGAGCACCCTCGAATGTCTTTACCCCGATCGAAGGCAATAGGGTGCCGGGCGGCGGCGCACCAATCGTATCCGCATCGGCCTTGAAACCCAGTATCCACATGTAAGGCTCGTCACCGCCGGAGTCCTCCGTGGTGCGTACCTGCAGCTGGAAAAGCGCGAAAGTGACATCGATTTCCGTCGGTCGCATAGCAAAGACCTTTCCCAGACATGCCCTGCAGCTTGGGTTGAATCATCGGATGCTTTGGAATGGATGAATGCAAATAAACGCTAAACGCACAAATAGCATGGACCGTCGATAAATTCTAGAAAAAGGTGCAGACTTCTCTGGCAGCGACCACGGCTGCCCCGGTATCGGCGCCCTCCCTGAAAGCGTCCAGATTGTGCATAACGGTCTTGTCCTTCACGCCATGATCCTGCCCCTCCAGCGGCCGGCCATTCAGATCGAATACCCTCTGGATCACCTCGACTGACTGCCGACCACCGGATCAGTTTGCGCCGATCGAGGGTGGATCGACCATTCCCGATAAGGCGAGCGGCGAACTATGGCATGCATCTCCTCTGCCAGCGCTTTCGAAGGATGCGGAAAAGGCCGGCACCGGCCGGCCTCTTCCTGGTGCTGATCTTCCCGAAGCCAGAAGCCCTCAGGTGTTCAAGCCGCCATCCACATTGAGGATGGCGCCTGTGATGTTCCTTGCGGCGGGGCTTGCGAGGAAGGCGACGGCAGCCGCCACATCGTGGGGCTCGCCGTAGCGGCCGAGCGGTATCAGGGCGCGCTGGAAGTCGGCATATTCCCCGTCGGCCGGGTTCATGTCCGTATTGGTCGATCCCGGCTGAATCAGGTTGACGGTCACATCCCGAGGTCCGAGTTCGCGGGCAAGACCACGCGTGAAGGACTGCAGCGCGGATTTCGTCATGTAATACACCGTGCCGGTGTCGCCAACGATGCGTTCGGCGCCGGCCGAGCCGATATTGATGACGCGGCCTCCGGCTTGCAGATGGGGAATGGCGGCCTGCGCGGCGAGCACCGGCGAGCGCACGTTGACGTCAAGCAGCGCATCGATCTGCGCGACGCTGAAGCCCGCAATCGTGTCGTAAAGCGCGATTGCCGCATTGTTGACGAGAATGTCGAGACCACCAAGCGCGCGAGCCGCCTCCTCCACCGAGCGCTTCACGGCCGCCGGATCGGCGCTGTCGGCCTGGATTGCAAATCCCCGCCTGCCCTTGCCCTCGATAGCGCGAACGACCTCGGCGGCGCGATCGGCCGAGCGCTCATAGGTGATGGCGACATCGGCGCCCTTTTCGGCGAGCGCCACCGCAATGGCAGCGCCGATCCCACGCGATGCGCCCGTCACGAGAGCACGTTTTCCAGCGAGTTCAGTCATCAATCGTCCCTTTCTGTATTGATCGACACAGAATTAGCTAGGGACGCCGAACGCGCCCGTCAAGAATATTGTATCGATCGACACAAAATATATGGAGCTGTTGTCGAGGCGCGTCGGCGGGTTTATATAGTGACCGATGCAGAAATCCGACCAGACGCCGCAAGCCCAGGATATGACGGCCAACCAGACGACAGCCACCCGCAACCGCGGGCGGCCGCGTGCCTTCGACCGGGAAGCTGCGCTCGCGAAGGCGACCCGCCTGTTCTGGGAAAAAGGTTTCGAGGCGACGTCGATCACCGACCTTACCGAGGCGATGGGCATCGGATCGCCAAGCCTCTACGCGGCCTTCGGCTCGAAAGAGGCGCTCTATGCCGAGGCATTGAACTACTACCAGGAGACCAACGAGGCGCTTGTCTGGGCAGGCTTTCGCGCCGCCCCCACGGCGCGCGAAGCCGTCAACGCGCTTCTCATGGACTCGGCGGCGGTCCTGACCGGCTCCGTCGTCGATATTCCGCTCGGCTGCATGGTGGCCCTCTCCTCGGTCGGCAGCGAAGGCCATGCCGAACTCGGCGAACTGGTGCGAACCGCCCGCGCCGTCACGCTCGACCTTCTGAAGCTGCGCCTGACCCAGGCGGTATCGGCAGGCGAAATTCCAGCCTCGACCGACATTCACGGCCTCGCCCGTTTCGTGCAGACCGTCCAGAACGGCATGTCGATCCTCGCCCGCGATGGAGCAAGCAGCAGCGAACTGGAATCCGTGGCCGAGGTCTCGATGCTCGGATGGGACGCCCGCACGGGAGGACGATCATAGCGCGACGACGGGCATGAGCCTGAAGTGGTCATGAGGCGGGGATGACCGCCCTTCCCGGCCTAATCCACCTCGCCGATGTCGAAGCGGATGATCCTGTCGTCCTCCATGCGGAAGATATGCATCACGGTCTTGTCTTTCAGGCCATGATCTTGCCCTTCCAGCGGCCGGCCATCGAGATCGAATACCCTCTGGATCACCTCGACCTCGATGGCACCATCGTCCACCTCCTGAAACGCGACCGGCTCGACATGCGGGCTGACGATCGCCCATTGGCGTGTCCAGTAATCCCGAACCGCCTCACGCCCATGAACATGGCCGCCCTCCATGCCGTTCGCCCAGGCGACATCATCGGCCAGGACGGCAAGCACCCCGTCGATATCCCGCGCATTGAAACGCTCATAGATGCGCTTGATCAGTTGCGTCTGTTTTTCCGACATGCTGTTTCCTCTTTATAACTGAGCGGGGTTCGGTCGACATTGACCAACACCGCCAGCACAGTTACATACGTACATATATAGTTTGCAGTCAACGGCGGACAGGGAGCGAAATGCAATGAGTGAAGACGTGCTTTCCACACCGGGGCATCTCATCAGCCTCGCGGCGCGCGGCTTCACCCGCCTCAGTGAATCCCGTCTCAAACCGCTGGGCTTCGGTGTCGGGCAATTGCCGGTTCTGGTCGCGCTGCAAAACGGCAACGCGAGCACGCAGCGCGATCTCGCCCGCTTTGCCAAGGTGGAACAACCGCCGATGGCGCAGATGCTCGCCCGCATGGAGCGGGATGGCCTGATCGAGCGCACGCCCGACCCGGCTGACGGCCGAAGCAGCCGCATCATGCTGACTGAGGCCGCGCGGGAAAGCATGCCCGAGGCGATAGCGACCCTGTTTCAAGGCAACCGCGACGCGCTGGATGGCTTCACACATCAGGAATCGGAACAGCTCGTCAGCCTGCTGACGCGGTTGATCGCCAATCTGGATAAAATCGCCGGTGCCGATCCGAACTCACGCGACCCGTAGTTTCTGACCCTCTGCGCTGACCATCATGCGGCTGACTCCACCTTCCTCGCAAACGGCACCCACAACAGCGCACAGGCCGTCAGCACCGCCACCACCAGCCATGCCTCGTTCAACGCTTGAACGGTTGCCGCCGTCTGCACCAGCGGATCGAGGATGGATGTCGTATCGGCATCGAACTCCCCCTGGTGCCCGGCAATCGCCTGCAGCGGCGCGCCGACGAAAGCTGCTGCGTCGACGTCTCCTGCCTTTAGCCGATCCCACAGACCTTGGCCGAGCGGGTCCGAGCGCGTGTAGATGATCGTGTCGATCAGCGCGATGCCGATTGCGCCGCCGAGGTTGCGCATCAGGTTGAACAAGCCGCTGGCATCGGGAATGCGCTCCGGTGGCAAGGTGCCGAGTGCCAGGCGCGTTGGCGGCAGCAGGCAGAACATGATGGCGATGCCGCGGATGATCTGCGGCCAGAACATCGCCTCATAATCGGTCTGCGGATCCTGAAAGGCGCTCATGCCGATGCCGATGGCAAAGAGCGTGAAGCCCGCAGCCGACAGCAACCGAGGATCCGTCCGCTTTTCGAGAGCCACGGCGATCGGCGCGGTAACGAGCTGGGCAATGCCCGTCACCAGCATCGTCATGCCGATTTCGAGAGCATTGTGCCCGCGCACGAAGGCCAGGAACACAGGCATGAGATAGACGGAGCCGAAGAGGCCGATGCCGAGAATGAAGCTCATTGCCGAGCCCGCCAGAAAATTCCGGTCGCCGAAATTCCTGAGCTCGACCACGGGTATGGCTCTCCTGAGCGACCGCCACGCGAAGACGCAGCCCGAGACCACCGACAGACAGATGAGGCCGGCGACATAAAGCGAGGTCCAGCCACTCGTCGGCGCCTCCTTTAGGCCGAGTTCCAGTGCTGCCAGGCTCGCCGCCATCAACAGCAGTGACAGGGCATCGAGATGCCGGAGCTCGGCGAGGTTGACGCCCTCGCGCGGAAGCGAGCGCATGGCGACGAGCGCTGCGACAATGCCGGGAATGACATTGATCAGGAACAGCCAGTGCCACGAATAGGTCTCCGTCAGCCAGCCGCCGACGATCGGCCCGACGGTCGGCGCAAGAACCGCAAGAACACCGGCGATCGTCGTCGCAAGCGCCTGCCGCTCATCCGGAAACAGGATGAAGACCGCCGAAAACACCGAGGGAATGAGCGTACCGCCGGAAAAGCCCTGGATGACGCGCCAGGCGATAAGTTCGCCGAAACTGTCGCTCGCCGCGCAGCCCGCCGAGGCGATCACGAACAGCAACAGCGACGTCACGAAGAGCCAGCGCATCGTCAGCAGGCGGGTGAGAAACCCCGTCAGCGGGATCGCCACCACCTCGGCGATGAGATAGGCGGTCTGCACCCAGCTCATCTGATCCGGATGGATAGCGAGTGCGGACTGGATGGTCGGAAGCGACGTTGCGACGACCTGAACGTCGAGGATCGCCATGAACATGCCGAGACACATCGCCAGAAATCCGATCCACCTGCGAAGTGGTGGAGCGGCGGACAAAACGAGTTCAGACCGTTCGGGCATGGAGTGGTCCTGGAAGCAGTTCCGGCAAATGCGTGCGGCGGCGGACAATAGCAGTGCGCAGAACGGCATGCCAAAACATAATGGGAAAAGTACGAAAGTGCCTATCACAAAGAGGTGGTGCCCGGCTGATGCCACTACCGGATTGCCGCAATGAAAAACGATGATCGAAAGCCCGCCGAGAGTGGCCGTGACGCCGAGCGATGTGTCAATGCGGATATGCGCGATGCCGAAGGCGAGAACGAAGGGAGCGAGTGCGGAAAGTTGCTGACGCGCCGAAGGGGGATCCGGGGCTAGGTCTCTGCACGACCGAGAGTGTGATGCGATCGGTCAAGCAACTGCGCCAGCCGGCCAATCGCGATGAACGCGAGGACGGCAACGGCACCGACGATGGCCGCAACCGTGAGCGACCACGACACCCCGATGTTCTCCATCAGGAACGCCAGGATAAACGGTGCAGTCGACGAGATGACCAACCGGATCGCCAACACCTGTCCCTGTCGCCTGCCGTAACCCTCACTGCCGAAGAGCGCCAGCGGAAGCGTTCCCTGCACGATGCTGCTCAGGCCGGAGCCGAGACCAAAGATCACCGCGAACACCAGTGCGCCAGGTACGGACGGGGCCGTGACGATCAGTATGACCAGCGCCGCCGGCAGCAGCACCGCGGAGATAAGCGCCAGAGTCAACTGCGAGAGGCCGCCCCCAAAGAGCATGTTCGTGAAGCGGCTCAACACCTGCGAGGGACCAAACAGCGTGCCGACCATCACCGCCATGGCGCCAAGACCAAGTCCTGACAGCACGGGAACCATGTGGACGAGAAGCGCGGCGTTGACGAAGCTTTCCAACGCAAAGCCCGTCACCATCAGCACGAAGGCAGGCGTGCGGATCGATGGCGCAAGGCTGGGTTCCACATGCCTTGTCGGCCCGCCGGCAGCGTCTTTGCGGCTCTTGCTGGCGCCGAAGGCCAGCCAGGCATGAATGGGCAGGCAGACCGCGATGTTAAGCGCGGCAAAGCAGAGATAAACCGCCTGCCATGACATATGCGCGTGGAGCGCGGTCGTGATCGGCCAGAAGATAGTCGAGGCAAAGCCGGCGATCAGCGTCAGATAGGTGATGCTGCGCTGGGCAACCTTCGGCCTGATCTGCACCAGCAGTGCGAAGGCCGCACCATATTGCACCAGATTGGATGCCGTCTCGATGGCGATCAGTGTGGCGACGAAAGCGATTTTGCCGGACGAGAGGGCACAGGCCGCCAGTGCCGCCGCGGCGATCGCCGAGCCACCCGTCATCACGCGGCCGGCGCCGAAGCGATCGATCCATTTTCCCATTGTCGGCGCGGCAAGGCCGCCGATAAGGAGCGCGGCCGACAGCGCGCCAAATATCCATTCCGAAGACCAGTTCAAATCCCGCGCCATGCTCGGCGCGAGAATACTGAAGCTATAATAGAGCGACCCGTAACCGATGATCTGTGTCAGACCGAGGGCGAGGATGGCGGCGACGGGCGGTCTTTCGGCAATGGTCGTGGTCATATGGATTTGAGGCTCACGCGCTTTTCTAGTTTTTCAGCCTCTTCCTTCCGCTCGCTGTAGCGGTCGGTGAGGTAATGAGAGGCGTCGCGCGTCAGGATCGTGAATTTCACAAGCTCTTCGCAAACATCAACGACGCGATCGTAATAGGATGAGGGTTTCATGCGGCCTTCGGCATCGAATTCCTGAAAGGCCTTCGCCACCGACGACTGGTTGGGGATAGTAATCATGCGCATCCAGCGGCCGAGGATGCGCAATTGGCCGATCGCGTTAAAGGATTGCGAACCGCCTGAGACCTGCATGACGGCAAGCGTCTTGCCCTGCGTCGGCCGAACCGATCCCACCGATAACGGAATCCAGTCGATCTGCGCCTTCATGATCCCGGTCATCGCGCCGTGACGCTCCGGGCTCACCCAGACCTGGCCTTCGGACCATTGCGACAGGTCCCGCAGCTCCTGCACCTTGGGATGTGTCACCGGTGCGTCGTCCGGCAGCGGCAATCCCTCGGGATTGTATATGCGCACTTCGCAGCCGAAATGTTCGAGCAACCGCGCCGCCTCATGCGCAAGGAAACGGCTGTAGGAAACCGTTCTCAGCGACCCATAGAGAATGAGGATACGCGGCTTATGCGTGGAGAATGCCGGGCGAAGCTGCGCCAGATCAGGCTGGCGCAGATGCTCCTGCGAAGCGGCTGGCAGATCAGACAATGCGCTTGCCCTCGGCATCGAGCACCTTCTCGCCGTCTTCCTTGGTGAAGGCACCCCTATGCGTCTCCGGCAGGATATCGAGCACGACTTCCGAGGGACGGGCAAGGCGCGTGCCTACAGGCGTAATCACGAAGGGGCGATTGATCAGGATTGGATCTTTCAGCATCGCATCGAGCAGTTGCTCGTCCGTCAGATCGGGGTTGTCGAGGCCAAGCTCCGCATAGGGCGTGCCCTTTTCACGGATCGCACCACGAACGCTCAAACCGGCATCGGCAATCATCTTCACCAGTACGTCGCGCGACGGCGGGTTTTTCAGATATTCGATCACGGTGGGCTCAATGCCGGCGTTCTGGATCATCGCCAGCGTGTTGCGCGAAGTGCCGCATTCCGGGTTGTGATAGATCGTGACGTCAATAGTCATGAGGCGGATTCCGTTTTGGTGAGGGTTTTGGGATTGCGGGCTTCCATCAGCAACCATCCGGCGAGCATCAGCGCCAGCAATGCGCCGAGGATTTCGGCGACGATGAAGCCTGGCAGATCGATCGGGCGAATGCCGGAGAATGTGTGCGTCAGCGACCGGGCAATCGCGACCGCAGGATTTGCAAACGAGGTGGAAGCGGTAAACCAGTAGGCGGCGGTGATATAGAGGCCGACCAGCCACGCCACGGCATCGGCGCGAAACCTGATACCGGCGAGGATGACGAAGACGAGCCCGAAGGTCGCCGTCACTTCGGCGAGCCATTGCGCTCCGCCTGATCGTACGGTTTCCGACGCCTGCAGCAAGGGCAGTGCGAACATGCCATGCGCAAGCATCGTGCCGGCAATGCCACCGACGATCTGCGCGATTATGTAGGCCGGAAGCGACGAAGCTGGCAGTTCACGCCGGAGCGCGAAGACCATCGAGACGACTGGGTTGAAATGCGCGCCGGAGATCGGGCCGAGGATGGTGATCAGCACGACCAGCATCGCCCCTGTTGCCAGCGTATTGCCGAGCAACGCAAGTGCCGTATCGTCCGTCAGGTTATCGGCCATGATGCCGGAACCAACGACGGTTGCCACGAGCAACAGCGTGCCGAGCGCTTCGGCGACCAACCGCCGCGACAGAGGAAACACCGCACTCATGCCGGCAGGCTCCGAACCATCAGGGCGGCGGATGCCGGGCACAGGCTTGCGGCCTGCCGCGTCGTCAGGATGGCGGTCGGCGCTTCATCGCGGGCAATCGAACGAAAGCCGAGCGATTGAAAGAAAGAGGCGGCTGATTCCGTCAGCAGATAGGCGACACCGGCACCTTTCCTATGAGCCTCATCGAGCAGGCCGAGCGTGATCGCATGGCCGAAACCGAAACCTTGCCGATCGGACAGCACGACGATGGATCGCAGAAGTGCCGCCTCGCCATAGAGTTCCAGCCCGCCGAAGCCGACCGTCTCGCCGTCGCGCGAAAACCGGTAGAAGCTTCGGCCGGCATCCGTGAGGTCATCGACCGGAAGCCCGGCGCCGGCAAGTGCGGCGCGCAGGCTTTCGTCATGGCCTTCCAAGGGCTGCTGATTAAGATCGAAACCCATCAGCTCGCCTTGGGCTGCTTGATGCTGGCGCCTTCCATCGTGCCGATCTGACGCAGGTGCGTTTCCAGCGCGAGCTTGTCGATCGAGGCGAGCGGCAGGCTGATGAAGGACATGATGCGGTTCTTGAGGAAACGGGCGGCCTGGGCAAAGGCGCGGCCAATTTCCACTTCGCTGCCTTCTATCGCCGCGGGGTCTTCGACGCCCCAATGGGCGGTCATCGGATGGCCGATCCACACCGGGCAGGCTTCGCCGGCGGCGCTGTCGCAGACCGTGAAAATGAAATCCATCTCAGGCGCACCCGCTTCGGCGAATTCGTCCCAGCTTTTCGAGCGGAAGCCCGTTGTCGGATAGCCGAGCGCTTCAAGCTCCTTCAGGGCATGCGGATTGACCTCGCCCTTCGGCTGGCTGCCAGCCGAATAAGCCCTAAAGCGGCCTTTGCCTTCCGTATTCAGGATGGATTCCGCCAGGATCGAACGGGCCGAATTGCCCGTGCAGAGAAAGAGCACATTGTAAACGCGGTCTGTAGTCATTGCAGTTCCTCCTCCATTTTAGGGGTACAGCAGGCCGCGACCTCGGCGGCAGGCGCGCAGATTTCCGGGTGACCGGAGCAGCAGTCTTCCATCAGGAAGCGAACGAGGCCGCCGAGCGCCTCGTAATTCGCCGAGTAGATGATCGAGCGGGATTCGCGCTGCTGCGCGATCAGGCCGGAGCGTTCCAGTTCCTTCAGATGGAAGGACACGTTCGACGGCGAAATTTCGAGCTTCTCCGCAATCGCGCCGGCCGCCATGCCGTCAGGGCCGGCGACGACAAGCATGCGGATGATGTGCAGTCGCGTTTCCTGGGACAATGCGCCGAACGCGATGAGGGCTTGACGTTGATCCATATTTCAACAATCCTTGAATGATTGAAACGAGGAATAACGCAGATGAACGCGATCGACAACAGTAAAATGCAGAAGGACGATATCACCCTCGGCGAGCTCATGAGCATCCTCTCAGGCGCCAAGGATTCACCGCTCGTTTTTTACTATAATGGCCGCCCGGTGAAGCCCGGCTATCATGTCACCGAGGTCAAGGCCGGGCAGTTCTCGGCACTGGACTGCGGGGCAAATCCGGAAGCCTGGAGCGAGATCTTCATCCAGCTTTGGGATATCGAAGAGGACGACCGCACCCATATGCCATCAGGCAAATTCCACGCGATCATTCGCAAGGTCACCGAGCATGTGAAGCTTGACGATACGGCCAAGCTGACATTCGAAGTCAGCGACGGCGTGCAGCCGATGCAGCTCTATTGCGCGTCCATGCCGACACTGCGCGCCGGCGCCGTCCATGTCGACCTCTCACCCCGACCGGCAAGTTGCAAGCCGCGCGACCGGTGGCTGGCGGAACAAGGCCAGACTGCCGCCTGCTGCGCTCCGACTAGCGCCGCCAAGTGCTGCGGCTGAATGGCCCCGATGTGAACGATCCGCCGATTTCCGCGGCCGCCAGAGCCAGCGCTGTCCTCGCGCCGGGAACTCGACGCCGCGAATCGACGAACAGGTCGGCGCGTCCACGCCGATCCTGAGATCGTCGCTCCGAGCTGGCAGCTCTTCATCGTCATGCCGCATGAAGTCGAGTCTTGCAGGGCGCCGAGAACCGGCTGCATCACCGGCTCTTATATCGGCGGGAAAAGCCCGGCTGGCCGCGTGAAAGCCTGTGGCCACGAGCCCGAAACCCGCGCGGGTGCGATCAGACGCAAATCATCGAAGATTCCCGATCTCGCCCCTTGCAATCCGCCCCGCCAAACATCATATCCCGGTTTCACCTGAAAACGGACTTGCGCTTGGTATCGACGTTGGTCGAGCCGCGTTCGAGCTCCACAGGCAAAGGGCGCTCCCCGCAAGGGTTGAGCGCCCTTTTGATTCCGGCGGTGGCCCAGCAGATTCAGGCGTAAGCCGTGCCCGCCATGGCAGCCTTCACCCCTAGACTTCCCTGATCGACGAGCGCGAGAAAGACGGCCTTCGCCTTGGCCGTATCTCGCCCCTGCCGAAAAGTCCGGTGCGCCTCGATGAAGGCGACGCTCCAACTCGCGAGAAGCATGGCGGCCGCTAGTTTGGCCGAGGGGTCCGCGGGGTCCTGGCCGGCGGCTTCGGCAAGCACCACCGCCAGCTCCCGGGCGATCTCGTCCCGGATCGCCCGTGCCCTCGCCTTCAGCGTTTCGCTGTTCTCCACCGTCTCGATGAAACCCTGGCTCGCCGTTGAAAACAGCAGGTAAGGCGTCTGCTGTCGGACGAGCCGATGCGCCAGCAGCCGCAAGGTCTCGATCGGCGAAACGCCGGCATCGCGCTGCCGCAGAGCTTCACGCAGCGTCTCGCGCGCCTCCTCGTCGCGATCGAAGAACATGTCCTCCTTGCGCGGGAAATGGTTGAAGACAGTCATGCGCCCGACATCGGCAGCCGCGGCAATCTCATCGACCGTCACATTCTCGAAACCGCGCTCGAAAAACAGCCGGTCGGCGGCAAGCGAGATGGCGCGGCGCGTAGCGAGGCGCTTGCGGGAGCGCCGGTCGGAAGCTGTTTCGTCTGCTGGCATCGTCATGGCGCACTCCATAGCAGGATTTATGTACTGAGTACACCATCGTTGACAGGCACTGGCCGGCATACTATTACTATACTCAGTACATATTAATATGCAGTACAGACAACGCCCTTTGACGCGAGACCGGGCCGCCGCGCCCGACACCGCGATCGGCCGGACTTTGCCAGCATCCGCCACGGAGAACCCATGAAAGCCGTTCAGTTCAGCCGCTACGGCGGCCCCGAAGTTCTCGAAATCGTCGAGATTAGCCCGCCACATCCCGGCCCCGGCGAGGTGCGCATCGCGGTGCGCGCCGCCGGCGTCAACCCGTCGGACTGGAAGCGCCGCGAAGGCCGATATCGCGCTTTTGAGGAGGTGAGTTTTCCCACAGGCGTCGGCGTCGAGGCCTCCGGCATTGTCGATGGGGTCGGCCCCGGCGTCTCCAGCACCTTTGTCGGCGACGCCGTCTTCGGTTATGGCCGGGGCACGATGGCAGAACATGCCATCCTCACCCATTGGGTCCACAAACCTGACGATCTGCCCTTCGAGATCGCCGGCGGCCTGCCCGTCATCGCGGAGACGGCCTGGCGCAGCCTCGACGAAGTTGGCGTCAAAGCCGGCCAGACGCTGCTCGTCAGCGGTGCCGCCGGTGGCATCGGCTCGGCCGTCCTCCAGCTTGCGCGCATCAGGGGCATCACCGTGATCGGCACGGCAAGCCCGCAGAAACATGATTACCTGCGTGAACTGGGCGCCATCCCGACGACCTACGGACCTGATCTCGCAGACCGCGTCCGGCAGCTTGCGCCTGAAGGGATCGACGCAGCATTGGATATCGTCGGTTCCGGCATCATCCCCGAACTGATCTCCATCGTGGGCGATGCCGCGCACGTCCTCTCCGTCGCCGATTTCTCGGCCGAGGAATATGGCGCGAAATTCTCACGCGGCCCGCCGAAAGATCCCGAACGGGTACTGGCCGATGTGGCCCGCCTCCATTCAAAGGGACAGTTCCGCCTGCACATCGACGAAAGCTTTCCGCTGGAGCGAACGGCGCAAGCACAGACCGTCAGCGCCGCCGGGCGGGTCACCGGCAAGCTCATCATTTCCATTCCATGAGTTCCACCATGAACAAACCTCTTATCGTCATTTTCGCCGCCATCGGCCTCGATGCCGTGGGCATAGGGTTGATCTTCCCCATTCTCCCGCGCCTGATCGAGGAGGTGACCCAGAGCAACAATGTCGCCCCCACGATCGGCATCATGACCGCGCTCTACGCGCTCATGCAGTTCGTGTTCGCCCCCATGCTCGGCGCACTCAGCGATGCGATCGGCCGGCGCCCCGTTCTGTTGATTTCGCTGGCGGGTGCTGCAATCAATTATGTCGTCATGGCCTTTGCGCCTTCGCTCTCACTGCTGCTCGTCGGCCGCGCCATCGCCGGCCTCACCAGCGCCAATATGTCTGTTGCGATGGCCTATATCACCGATATCTCGCCCGAGGATCAGCGCGCCCGCCGCTTCGGCCTCACCAGCGCCATGTTCGGCGCCGGCTTTATCATCGGCCCGGTTCTCGGCGGTCTGTTGGGCGACTATTGGCTACGCCTGCCCTTCATCGCCGCCGCCGCGCTCAACGCCTGCAATCTGCTGCTCGCCCTTTTCATCCTCCCCGAATCCCGCACGCCCGAGTCCCGAAAACCAGGCTCCCGCGCACCGGCCGGCCGCAAACTCGACCTAACCGCCCTCAACCCGTTTCGCCCGTTGCTGCGCATCGTCTCGATGAAGGGCCTTCTCCCCATCGTGCTGGTGTTCTTCTTCCTGAGTGCCGCCGGCGAATCCTACGGCACCTGCTGGGCGCTCTGGGGCTTCGATGCCTTCAGGTGGAACGGCTTCTGGATCGGCCTGTCGCTCGGCGCCTTCGGCATCTGGCAGACGCTGATGCAGGCCTTCCTGCCCGGCCCGGCAACCCGCCTGCTCGGCGAACGCTGGTCCACCGTCACAGGCCTTGCCTGCGCCTGTGTAGCGCTGACAGTCATGGCCTTTGCGGAAAAGGGCTGGATCATCTTCGCCATCATGCCGGTCTTCGCCCTCTCCGGCATCGGCGCGCCAGCCTTTCAGGCGCTGGCCACCCGCCAGGTCGATCCTGCCCGCCAGGGAGAGCTGCAGGGCGTTCTGGCCTCGGTCGTCAGCCTCGCCTCCATCGTGGCACCCCTCGCCTTCTCGTCCTTCTATTTCGTCGTACGAGAGAACTGGCCGGGCGGCATCTGGCTCTCGGTGATCGTGCTCTATGCAATCGCGGTGCCGCTCGTTCTTCTGAGCACAAGGACGGCAGGCGCTACGCAACCTGTCAGCGCGTAGGCCAAATCGAGTGGCGCGGATGGACGAAAGGCAGACAAGGCCTCAAGCGAGATCGGGGCCCGGACATCAGGTCCGGGCCCTCTCATCTCGTCGAGAAAGACCTGCTGGATCACGCCGCGAGGTGCTGATCGAAAAAGCTGGACAGCTTGTCGAACGGGATGAGGTCTACGCGGTCGTAGAGATCGACGTGACCGGCACCCTTCACCCAGACGAGCTCTTTCGGCTCGTCTGCACGCTTGTACGCGTCTTCGCTGAATTCCTTGGAGTGAGCCTGATCGCCCGTGATAAACATCATCGGACGGGGTGAGATCGTCTCGATGTCGTTGAACGGATAGAAGTTCATAAACTTGACATTGCTGGTAAGTGTCGGATGCGTGGTCGTGAGCCGTGTCGCACCGGTCGGGGTGAATTCGCCTCTCGGCGTGCGGTAGAAATCATAGAATTCCCGCTGGATGGGATGGGTGTCGGCTGTCAATTCGTGAACCGTGCCGCCGATCAGCTCGGCTTCGCCGCCCTCAAACTCCACATATCTTTGTTCTGCTGCTGCGGCGATGATTTCCTTCCGTTGCTCGACGGTGAGCGAGTGGTTGAGCGCATCCCGGCTGGCGGAACCCATGTCATACATGCTGACTGTCGCGATGGCTTTCATGCGCGGATCGATCTTGGCTGCGCTGATGACGAAGCTGCCGCTGCCGCAAATCCCGATCGCGCCGATGCGCGCCCTGTCGACGAAGGACTGGGTGCCGAGGAAGTCGACGCCCGCGCTGAAACCTTCCGAATATACATCCGGGGAGACCAGGTTCCGCGACTGGCCATCGCTTTCGCCCCAGAACGGCAGGTCGATCGACATTGCGACGAAGCCCTGTTCGGCCATCTTCGTGGCATAGAGGTTGGCGCTCTGCTCCTTCACGGCACCCATCGGATGACCGACGATGATTGCCGGCGTCTTTGCATTTCGGTCGAGGTCTTTCGGAAGGTAGAGATTACCCGCGACGTTCATCTGATACTGCGTCTTGAAGGTGACCTTCTGAAGCGTCACCCGATCGCTGGTGTAGAAGTTGTTTGCGCCATTGGACATGTCTTGAGCCTTTGCAAATGTGAGGTTGAGAACGGACATCGCACCGAATGCCGCGATGCCGGCACCGGTCATTTTCAAGAGGTGACGGCGGTCGACGCCTGTGCCGGATATGTCGAGCGCCGCTTTGGATTCGTTCTTCTCGTTCATCGTCGTATCTCCGTGGGGAAGGACAAGGGGAATGCAGACACGCAACGGCGTCGTCAGATGCTCTCGATGCGAAGCGGAAATTCGCCGCGCATGAGCAAAGGTTCGATGCCGTCGTCGAACCGGCCAAGACGGATCAGGCCGGACGAATATCGATAGAAGCTGTGGAACAGAGCCAGGTTGCCCCATGGGGCGAAGTAGCAGAGATCGCCTGGGCGCTCATTTCCGAAGGCACCGCTTCCAGCCTGCGTCAGTTTGCGTGGCAGGTAGGTGATCTTTTCGTTGGTCGAGTAGTCTTCAATATCAAGGTCAAGCGGCAGCATGGACGCGAAGTCGCGGGCTGACGCATTGTCGTAGAGGGTCGCGGTCATCGCCTGACCGTTGAACATCATCCTGATCTTCACCTTTGTCGGCTCCTGGCTTGCTGGATCGTTGCCTTGCTGTCCTCGGGCCAATGGCGGGAAAACCGCTGTCGCAATCATCGATCCGAGAACGGTGCGGCGGCTGGGGGCTTCCAGATCCGCAACCACGTCACATGCTCCTGACGTACCGCCACGCCACGGCGGCAAGGACGGACGAGCCGGTCAGAAGCACGGCGGCAAAGGCGAATGTCGTCCACCAGCCCGTTGCGTCGAACAGGACGCCGCCCAGAGAAGCGCCCATCGTGATCGCAAGCTGGATGGTGGCAACCTGCAGGCCGCCCCCGGCTTCCGCGTCGTCGGGCATGGTCCGGCTCAGCCATGTCCCCCAGCCGACCGGAGCGGCGGTGCCGAAAAAGCCCCAGGCAATCAGGAGAACCGCCGTCATGACGGACGATGTACCGAATGCGATCAACAACAGGGCGATCGCCGCCATCACGAGCGGGATCGATCCGAGGATGCTGAACAATCGCGTCTGGAGCAAAGCGCTGACGCAGTAGGTTCCGACGATCCCCGCCAGGCCCATCAGGAGCAGCAGCAGGGAAAGGGTCGATATCGAGACCTGGGTCACCGTTTCCAGGAACGGGCGGAGATAGGTGAACAGCGCAAACTGCCCCATGAAAAGCAGCGTGATTGAGGCCATGCCAATTGCCACCTCGGGACGCGCAAGCAACCGGAGGACATTCGGAGAGCCTTCCTTCCGACGCGGCGGGAGGGACGGCAGTCTGATCCACTGCCAGAGGAGTGCCAGCAGGGCGAGCGGCACCACGGCAAAGAACGCCCCGCGCCAGCCGATATATGCACCCAGAAGGCTGCCCAGCGGTGCGGAAATCGTGGCCGCAATGGCATTGCCGGCATTCAGCATGGCCAGACCTTTTGGGACCGCATCTTCGGGCACGAGGCGCATGACGATGGCTGTCGACATCGACCAGAATCCACCGATTGCAACCCCGAGCAGGGCGCGTCCGATCATCAGCACCAGGTAGTCAGGAGCGAAGGTGACGATCGTTCCGGAGATGACCAGAAGAAACGTCAGTGACGTCACCACCAGACTGCGGTCCAATCGGCGGGTGACCGACGAGACGAACAGGCTGGTGACAACAGCGAAAATACCGGAGATCGAAATCACCTGGCCCATATGGCCTTCGGTCACGCCGAGGTCTGCCGCGATCGGCGACAGCAGGCTGACCGGCATGAACTCGGATGCGATCAGGACGGCAACGCAAAGCGCCATGGACAATACCGCTCCCCAGGCTGCCGTCGCGGGAGCATTTCCGCCTGTGACGTCGGGGCCAGAGGAGTTCTCGCCCATCAGGGCGGAGGCGCTATCGGTATCAAGTGCGAGCGTTTGCTGTGTCATGAGGGCAATGTATAGCGAGCCCACTTCACTTATTAGCCGTTGCAATTAGGATGGACTTATCGGACCGTGATATAAATTCTCCGGAGGTGTGCGTGAAAAGAGAAGACCTGAACGACATGCTCTGGTTTCTGGCCGTCGCCGAAGAGCGCAGCTTCACGAAGGCCGCGGCGCGTCTCGGCACGTCGCAGTCGACGCTCAGTCACACGATCAAGCAGCTCGAAGCCCGCATGGGCCTGCGTCTTCTCACCCGCACGACACGCAGCGTTTCGCCGACGGAAGCGGGCGAGAGGCTCATTCGCTCGCTCGCACCACGTATCGAAGAGATCGAGACCGAAATCGACGAACTGATGGAAATCCGGGACACGCCATCCGGCACGATCAGGATCACCTTGTCCGATCACGCGCTCGAAACCGTGGTGTGGCCGAAACTGTGCCCGATCCTGAAGGACTATCCGGACATCAAGGTGGAACTCAACAGCGACAACGGCTTCCGCAACATCGTCGAAGACCGGTTCGATGCGGGGGTGAGACTGGGCGAGAGCGTGGACAAGGACATGATCGCCGTTCGGATCGGGCCGGACTGGCGTCTCGTGGCGGTAGGGTCTCCAGAGTATTTTGCCAAGCGGTCCGTTCCGCGCTCACCTCAGGAGCTTGTGGCGCATGACTGCATCAATCATCGCCAGTCCCGGTCGGGCGGCCTCTACGCCTGGGAATTTGAAAAGGAAGAGAAGGAGCTTCGTGTCCGCGTCGATGGACAGTTCACGTTCAGCACCTCCTACGCAATGATCGATGCTGCTGCCAATGGCTATGGCATTGCCTACCTGCCCGAGAACCTGGTGCAGAGCGACATCGCTTCGGGACGACTGGTTCAGGTGCTTGACGACTGGTCGCCGATGTTTCCGGGCTATTTTCTCTACTACCCGAGCAGGCGGCAGAACTCCCCCGCGTTCAAGGTCATCGTCGACGCATTGCGTTTCTGAGATGGCGAGCGGCACTGGAAATCGGGCTTGAATCCGATCGGCTCCTTCTGACGCATTGCGGCCCTATGACGCCTCGAGATTCCCTGTGGTGCCCCTACCCCGGAAACGGCTCCAGCGTCCCGAACCAGGCGACGAGCGCGACAACGCCGATGGCAAGCACGATCTCCGCGCTGGTCCCCGCTGCCAGCGCTTTCCCGGCAGCATGCGACCGCCCCATGTGCGGCACCAGCCCATAGCGGTTGAAGACGGCGATCAGCATCATCAGCAGGGCAAGCCCGATCTTCAGGGAGAGCAGCCGCTGATAGGCAACGCTCCAGTCGAACGGCAAGCCGCCGATGATCAGCAGGCTGTTGGCGACACCTGAGAGAATGACCAGCGCCACCGCGACATGCCCCGCCGTCGAGAAGCGGATCAGCGCTGTCAGGGCATCCCGCCCCGTCGCGTCGTCGCCAAGCCGGGAAAGCACGAGCGCCACGGGGATCAGCGCCCCGACCCAGGCGCCGCCCGAAAGCACATGCACCATATCGTTCGCCCGGTGCAGCACCCGCAGCCACCCGTCATTCATGGCCGCATGGCCGGTCAGCGACAGGCCGCAGAGAAGAAGCGCGGAGACGACAGCCGTAGCGGCAACCTTCTGCCGTAACGGCAGCAATGTCACCACGAGGAGAAGTGCGGCAAACACCGCTTGCCACGCCCATGCGGTGCCGACGGATGTCTCCGTCAGCACCGATATCATCACATCCCTGTCCAGCCCATCCGCCCAACCATTGCCGAGCATGGCGCAACGCACCGGCAGCACCACCACTGTCGCGATCACGGCAAGCATGACCGCGGCGACCCGCACTGCCCGGAGCTGTACCCAGATGAGGGCGCTCAAGCCCTTGGGCACGAGCAGCCACAGATAGGCGGCACTGCCCCAGAGAAACAGAACGGCGCCGTCGAAGACGAAACGGCAGGCGATGTTGGCCGTATCAGCTGTCATCAGGGCTTTACGGTAAAGGTGAAGTTGCCCTCTGTCTTGTGCCCGTCGGTGGAAAGCACATGCCAGTCGACCGTATAGCTGCCGGGCGCGAGCTTGTCGGACACCGGCACCATCAGCACCTTGCCGCCATCCTCCAGCATGCCCTCGCCGAGCTTGACCTGCCCCTTGTCCGGGCCGGTCACGGTGAGGCCGCTGAACTTGAGGTTCAGCTCCTCGGTGAAGGTGAGATCGAGTTCACTCGGAGAAGCAACGGCAGCCTTGTCGCCCGGAGTGGAGCTTTTCAGATGCGCATGCGCGAAAGCCTGGCCGGCAAGAGCGAAGCTTGCGAGGGCGGTGACAGAGAGAATGCGGATCATCAGGGACATCAGACTATGCCTTTCGTTTGGTCGGGACAGGCGATGGCGCGCCTGGCCCTTGCGAGATTAGACAGTCGGGGAGCGGATTTATTCCCGGCTGTGTCGAAGTTTGTTGCTGGATTTTGCTCTTGAATGAACGTCATCCATTCCCCTCCATTGCAGATATCGCCCGCAGAGCTCGATAAGAGAAAGGGAGCGCTCGCCATCTCACGCCCCTCCTCCGCCCAGCAACACATTGCGGATCTTCGCCAGCGCCGCGTCGCGATCCGTGCCATACGGGATCAACCCCTTCAGCCGCCCGTCGGCGCCAATCAGCAGCAGCGAAACCGTATGGCTCATGTGATAATTGCCGTCTTCGGCAGGCAGTTTCTCTGCATGGACGAACCAGCCGTTCGAAACCTTCCTCATCTCCGCCGGCGCACCGGTAATGCCGGTGATGCGGCTGCTGAAGGCGGTGACGTAGTCATGCATCACGTCCTGCGTGTCACGCTCCGGATCGATCGAGAAGAAATAGGCCTTCAGCGCCCTGCCCTGATCGCCGAGCGTGGTCAGCCAATCGGCCACCTCGTAGAGCGTCGTCGGGCAGGCCTCGGGGCAATGGGTATAGCCGAAATAGACGAGCGCCGGATGCCCCCGGAAAATTGACTGGTCGACTTCGTTGCCACGGTCGTCGACCAGCGAAAATCGCGTATCGAAAGGCCCGGTGCGCGGTTCCAAAAGATAGAGCGACATCATCAGCGCAATCAGCGCGCCGACGAAGACCGCGCTTGCGGCAAAGCCTGAAACGGCAAGGGTGCGCGCGCTCATTGGCCGTGCCCCTCATGGCCGCCCTGGCCGCCGTCACCGGCCTCGCCCGCCATCATGACGGTACCCTCGAAGCTCGCAAACAGCGCGAGAACCTTCGGATCAAGCTTGCTCTCGGCCTCGGCCAGATCGGCCGCAAGCGCCTTGGCATCATCAACGGAAAGCCCGGCCTTCTCCAGCGCCGCAGCCTCCTTTATGCCGTCGCCGCTGCAGAGAAAAATACTCCAGCCGTGATGGCCCTTTTTCAGCAGTGCACGGCCGCCCCGCCCGTCCTGCTGCCAGCCGGCAATCGCCCAGTCGTTCTCCGCGACCACGGGCAGGATTGTCAGCGGCTTGTCCGGCCGCTCGAACATGGTCTTCAGCGTCGCGGGGATGGCCTCTTCCGGCGGCGGGCCGGACATATCCATCTCCATGTCCATGCCTTCCATGCCGGGCATGCTCATCGCCCCATGGTCCACGCCGCCATGATCCATAGTCTTGGCCGCACCACCGACATCATCGAGCGGCCCGGCGATCTTGCCGACGGCAAAATCGACCGTGATCGTGCCCGCCTTCTCGAAACTCAGCAACGCCCTGATCGTCTCGCCCTGTTTGAAGGGCTTTGCGACGTCCTGAAACATCAGATGGTAACTGGGCGCAAGCGTCACCGTCTGCCCGGCGGGAATGGCAAGCCCGCCCTTCAGCTCGCGCATGGTCATGATACCGTTCGCCATCGTCATCTGGTGCAGTTGCACGGTTCTGGCGCGATCGGAGCTCGCGGCAACAAGCTTGTCCGGCTCGCTGCCGCTATTGGTGATGACAAGGTAACCATCGCCCACCTTGGCGCCCGGCACCATCGAATGCGAGGCCGCATGGTCGATCCGGATAGTACCGGCCGCCGGTTCCTGTGCAACCGCAGCTGTCGCGATCAGCAGGCTCATCAGGAAAGAAATAATCGTCTTCATCATCCCCTCCTCAGGCAAAGGCGCGCTTTAGCGGCGGCACGAAACGGATCACCATCTGGTCGAAGGCGATCATCAACAGGATCAGCAATCCACTCATCGGAAACGCGACGGCGAAGACCAGCACGATGGTCCAGAGCCCGAGATAGACGGAGCGCTGCGGCGGCATGGGCGGCACGCCGACCCGCCCGGCCGGTCGCCGCTTCCACCACATGACGGCGCCGGTGACGCAGGAGAGGATGATGACAAGGCAGGTCGCCAGCATCAGCAGCTGATTGAAGAGCCCGAACTCCTGCCCCTGATGCACATTGATGCCCCATTCGATTGCTTGGCCGAGGAAAGGATACTGGCCGAAGGAGAGATCGATGAGCGGCTTGCCGGAATACTGGTCGATATGGAGTGTGCGCTCGTTGGTGAGGTCGTCGGGATAGACGGCCGCCGTATAGACGCCGGTCTCGCTGCCGGGAATGGCGAGATCGAAGCCCGGCGCCATGCCGAGCCCGCGTGCGATTTCCACCGCCTTGTCGAGGCCAACAGGCTTCTTCGATTGCGCCGCCGCGATGTCCGACAACGGCACCGGCGCCCTCTCGACGATCCAGCCCGCCTTCGGCAGGATATCCTCCGTCACCTTCTGCGACTTCGGCACCGCATCCCAGAGCTGCACGGGATAGCCGAGATCATGGCTCGTGAGCCACGCATTCACGTTGGCGCCCCAATAGCCGGACCAGGGCATGCCGGTCATCGCCATGAAGAAGATCAGGATGCCGGCGAATGCGCCGGTCACCGCATGCAGATCCCGCCAGAAGACCCGTCGCGCAGGCGTGCCGCGCACGGTCACGACCCCACCCGTCTGCCGCCGCGGCCACCAGAGATAGATGCCGGTCACGACGAGCACCATGGCAAAACCGCCGGTGATCTCGATCAGCTTGTTGGGCAGGCCGCCGAACAGCGCAAGGCTGTGGATGCGTTTGACGACATAGTTGAACTCCTCGGTCGTCCCGACCGTGTCCAGCACCTTGCCGTCATAGGGATTGACGAAGACCAGCGTCTGGCCGGCATCTGACGACACCGTGACGATCGCCGAACGATCGGCCCCGGCCGGGTCCTTGTAGGAGCTCGCAACCGAGCCGGGCACCGCGGCTGCCGCGATATCGGCAATCTTCTGCGGCAACAGCGCCTCGCCGGCGGGCTGAACTGTATAGCGATAGGCAAAGACCGTATCGTTGATCTCGTCCTTGAAGAGATAGAGCGAGCCGGTAATGGCAAGGTTCAACAGGAAGGGAATGGTGAGCAGGCCGGCGAAGAAATGCCAGCGCCAGATGGCGCGATAGAGCGAAACGCCCGATGTGGCGTTCTCTGCCGACTCAGTGGCAGTGATTGTAGACATGGAAGTAGATCCGAATCCTCGGCCGGCGGCGTCAGAGCGGCCCGACCATGATTGCAAGACGCATCACGGCCAGAGCCACGACGCGGGTTCAGGCAAGGATCGGATTGGCAGGCGGGGCGCGCGGCCCGGTATTGGGCGGGAAAAGCTGGCGATGGAAAGCTTCGACGCGGCGCGGCAGCTCCACCTTGAACGTAAAGCCGATGCGCGCACCGGTGATATCCGCCGGCTGCGGCAGCACGACGGAAGCGCTGATGCGGCAAGCTTCGCACGGGTTG
The DNA here is from genome assembly GCF_056397645.1 of Rhizobium sp. 05L429. Lineage (NCBI taxonomy): Bacteria > Pseudomonadati > Pseudomonadota > Alphaproteobacteria > Hyphomicrobiales > Rhizobiaceae > Rhizobium > Rhizobium sp. 05L429. The sequence goes on from NZ_JBFTNV010000011.1 coordinate 170,946, forward strand.
AGATGCGCAATCTTGCCATGCTCCTTGCCGTGATCATCGACAACGGTAACGCAGAGCGTCGGCAGCGTGCCGTCAGGCAGCACATACTGGGCAAGTGCCGCAGGGCTCAGGGCATCTTCGGCGACGGCCGGAACCTGATGCGCAAGACCGACGAAGACGAGCGCGATGGTGCACAGAATGCGCACCAGCCATTGCTCGATCCTGTCCAGACGATATTGCATCGTTCCCCTGCGCCTCGAGGCCCCTACCTCAGCATCGAATCCGTGATAGCGGCATCTGCGGCAAAGCTCAATGCGACATTCATGACCGGACGACGGATCGTAGCGGCTCAAGGCAGTCGGATTGAATGGTGACGGATGGGACAGAAGCAAACCCGCCCATCCGTCGAAATCCGCCTCACGCATCCACGTCGGCCGAATGCGCCAGTTCCGACTGGGCCTTGAAGCCGCCGGTCACCCGACTCAAGCGCGATCGAAGGCGGCGCGGTTTTGCTCGACAAAAGCCTCCACCGTCATCGGCGGCGTTCCCGTGAACTGCTCGATAACGTCGTTGGTGCCCGCAAAGACGCCGTTGCGGCAGTCCTCGGCGATGCACTGGAAGTGCTGGATGATGAAATCGTCAAGGCCGAAACTCTTGAGGCGCGCCGTATAGGCTTCGACAGTCGCCGGCCGGTAGCCGATCTTGCGGCCGAGCACCTCGCTCATCCTTGCGGCGATCTCCGCCTCGCTGAGTTCCACCGGGCCGAACAGCGGATAGATCTTGCCGGCGTGCTCGGCCGGGTTTTCCAGCATGGCCGCAATCAGCCGCGCCTGGTCTTCGCCGGTAACAGGCGCATGCCTCCCCTCGCCATAGGGCAGCTCGATCACGCCCTCACTGGCGATGACATTGCTCACCCAGGGGAATGTCAGCCATTCGGAGAAGAAGGTCGGGCGGATATGGGCGGTCGGCACACCCGACCAGTCCAGCACGCGCTCGGCGACCCAGTGGTTGCGGGCAGCATGGCTTTTCGCCACCTCGCGCGCCGAAATCTGCGACATGTTGACGATAAGCTCGAGCTTTGCCCGCCGTGCGGCATCGGCAAAATAGGCCGTCACATCGATGAGATCCGGCCGGATCGGATAGCAGAGATAGGCGGCATTCACGCCCGCGACCGCGCTGATGACGGCATCGTGGTCGGTGAGGTCCCCGACCACCACCTCCGCCCCCGCCTCGGCGAGTGCTTGAGAACGCGCATCTTCCCGGTGCACGAGCGCTCGCACCTTGTGGCCCTTTTCCAGGAGGATGCGGGTCGTATGCTTGCCGGTTTTGCCGGTGGCTCCGGTCACCAGATAGGTCTTGGACATGGTCTTCTCCAGTTGTGAAAAGGGCGCAGGAATCCGCCGGAGCGAACCACGAGGCTCGTCCGTTACAAATCGCCCGCCCTCGAAATTTAGATTACGAGTGACATCTAATTAGATGTTGGGTACAATCTAAATTGTCAAGGCGCACGGAGACCGGAAATGCGAAAATCAAACGAGGAAGCGGCAAGGACGCGCCAGACCATCGTCGCCACCGCAGCCGACGAGATCAGGCGTTCGGGCATTGCTGAAGCAAGCGTCGCCGATATCATGGCCGCTGCCGGCCTGACGCCGGGCGGCTTCTACCGTCACTTCGAAAGCAAGGATCATCTGGTCGCCGAAGCGCTGGAAAAGGCTGGAGACCAGCTCGCCGGAAGCATGCGCAAAGTGCGCGACGAGGCCAGCTTCGACGATGTCGTCAACGCCTATATCGAAGCCACCCGGGCCGGCGGCAGAGCCGTGCCCTCCTGCCCCATCTCCTCCCTCGGCAGCGAGCTCGCCCGCTCTGGCCCAGAGGCGCGAGAAGCGGCCACCAAAGTGATCGAGGACATGTTCTCCGTCTTCGGCTCCGGCCCCGCCGGTACCAAGGCCAGCCGCCGCAAGGGAATGGCCGCCTTCGCCATGCTGGTCGGCGCGCTGACTTTGGCGCGTATTGTGACCGATGAAGAGATGGCGGATGAGATTCTGGATGTTGCACGGCAGAAAGTGCATCGGGCCGAGTGACCCTGCCCATTCGACACTCTTGCGAATCTCATAAGTCTGTGCTTATGTGTTGTCATGATGGAACACGACATTTTTCGAGCCCTGTCCGACCCGACGCGCCGCACGATCTTCGAGAAGCTTGCGGCAGGCAGCCTGAATGCCAGCGCGCTTCGCCAGGGCATGGAGATCAGCCAGCCGGCCATGTCCCAGCATCTCGCCGTGCTGCGGTCGGCAAGGTTGGTGCGCGAACAGAGGGAGGGCCGTTTCGTGAATTACGAGGTCGATCCGGATGGGCTGGCCCTAATCGCAGAATGGCTGGCGAAATATCGCGCCTACTGGCCGGCTCGCATCGATGCTCTCAAGCTCTTGCTGAAGGATATGGACCAATGAACGAGGTGAAGGCCCAAGTGCAGGCCGAGGCTCCGGAAACCGGCTTCGAACAGAGATACGAGCTGGATGCGCCGCCGGAAAAGGTCTGGCGGGCGATCAGCATTGCCGAATTTCGCGAGAGATGGCTGCCGAAGGAAGCGCTTGCCGATCCGCAATCGCTCTCCGAGACGCCGGGTAAGGAGGTTCGCTACAGATTGCGCGACGACAGCCCGCCCTTCCTGGAAAGCATCGTCACCTTCGCGATCACGCCCAATGCATCGGGCGGCACCAGCCTGCGGATCATCCACGAGCTGACCGGCGCGACATCAGTGCGTCTCACGAGATCGGTCGCCAACAGCAACGGCCCGACCCTCATGCTCGCCGCCTGACGCGGCAAGCATTCCCGTCATAGTCCCAAACGATTGGAGTTCGCCGATGCGCGAAGCGATGCAACTCGTCCCTATGGTCGTCGAACAATCCTCGAGAGGGGAACGATCCTTCGACATCTATTCCCGCCTCCTGCGCGAACGGATCATCTTTCTGAACGGCGAAATCAACGATACCGTTTCCGCCCTCGTCTGCGCCCAGCTTCTGTTCCTCGAAGCCGAAAATCCCAAGAAGCCGATCAATCTCTACATCAACTCGCCGGGTGGCGTCGTCACCAGCGGCTTTGCCATGTACGACACGATGCGCTTCATCCGCGCGCCGGTTCACACGCTCTGCATGGGAACGGCCCGCTCGATGGGCTCCTTCCTGCTGATGGCCGGCCAACCGGGAGAGCGGTATGCCCTGCCGAATGCCAGCATCCTCATCCACCAGCCCCTCGGCGGCTTCCAGGGGCAGGCTTCCGATATGCTGATCCATGCCGAGGAAATCAGGAAGACGAAGCTGCTCATGACGCAGCTCTACGCCGAACATTGCGGCCGATCCTATGATGAGTTCGAGCAGGCGATGGATCGCGACCGCTTCATGAGGGCTGAAGAGGCCCTGGAATGGGGGCTGATCGACCGTATCCTGACGGATCGAGAGGATGTGGCAGAGGTAGGAGCGCAATAGCCGTGCGCCCCGCCCGCCAGCCTAAACCTCAGCTACCGGCCTTCAATGCCGTATTGCAAAGGCTCCAGTAACCGCCGCCCTTCTGGATCCACTTCAGATTGTTCAGCGTGCCGGCATCCTTGTTGGCATGGTAGCTGTCGACGCAGGTATGCAGCCGACCCTTACCCGGCGTTTCGCTGGCATATTTCTTGTCGATCGCCTTCGGCATGGTCACGCCCTTGGGTGCCTTGACCGTCGGCTTTTCGGGTTCCTTGTCCGTCGTGGCGGCCACTGCCTTGTCATCGGCGGCATCTTCGGCGGCCGCATCCGCACCGCAGAACTTCGCCCGGAAGTCGTTCCACTTCATGTCCTTGGCCGAACCGTCGGCCTTGGCCGTCTGATATTTGGCGCTGCATTCCTTCATGGTCAGCGCCGAGGCCGGAGAAACGGAGAAGGGTGAAACCAAGAAGGCGGCGGCAATCAACGCTCCGGCGGAGGCGGGCACAAGCAATCTCGCAATCATCAGACATCCTCGTGTTTGGGGGCAGTTCACGGCATGCACGGCTTTGAAAGCTATGAGACGGTCCCGTTGGGCGTTGCCGCATCCACCGCCTGCGGCAGATGCTCGGCGAGCAGCTTGGACACCTCGCTGGTATCGACGCCGAACTTGGCGGCGAGATCGCGCAGCTGATCGGAGGACAGGGCCGCCTGGATCTGCTCTGCCGAAACGGGAAGATTGTGGCCGGTGCCAATCCACGATGAGACCTGCTCACCAAGACCTGCCGTATTGAGCTGCGAGACAATGCCCTGCAGCCCTCCGGCATTGTCGAATATCCGGGTTGCAACCGCGACGTAATCGACTTGCCTGCCGGCAAAAACGTCGGAGAGAACACCGCCTAAACCATCGAAAATACTCATGGTCACTCCTCCACCATCAGTGGATTCTATTTTAGCATGACGTGATATTTATGTCATTGCCGATTTACGGATGCGCGAGCGTCGGGTCCTTGACATCAGGCATCTTGCCGGGCTGTTCCTATCGGCCCAGATATATGAGCAGCATCCCGCAATCCCGCCCACTCCTGAAGACAGATCAGAAATGAAACGCCACGATTTCGATGATCTCGCCGCCTTTGTCATCGTCGCCGAAGAGCGCAGCTTTACGCGCGCCGCCACTCGCCTTGGCATTTCCTCCTCGGGCTTGAGCCACATGATGCGCCAGCTGGAGGAGAGGCTCGGCATGCGGCTTCTCGCCCGCACTACCCGCAGCGTCGCCACCACGGAGGCCGGCGAGCGCCTGCTGATCACGCTCCAGCCCGCCTTTGCCGAGATCAGCCGCGGCCTGCAGGAACTTGGCAATCTCAGGGAAAAACCCTCCGGCACCGTGCGCATCACTGCCGGCAAACATGCCGCAACCTCGCTCGTCATGCCGATCCTGCCGGAGTTTCATCGCACCTATCCGGATATTCGCGTGGAGCTGATCGTCGGCGACCGGTTCGAGGATATCGTCGCTTCGCGCTTCGATGCCGGCATCCGCTTCGGCGAGCGCATCGACAAGGATATGATCGGTTTGCGCATCGGCCCGGACATACGCGCCGCCGTCGTCGGCTCGCCCGATTATTTCGCCCGCTTTGCGCAGCCGAAAACACCGCACGATCTCGCCGATCATGATTGCGTGACCTATTACATGGCCTCGTTGGCCGGCCCCTATGCCTGGGAATTCGAGGAAAATGGCCGCGACATCGAGGTGAAGGTGTCTGGCAGCTTTATGGTCAACGATTCCGAGATGATGATCGAGGCCGCCCTTTCAGGTTCCGGCCTCGTCTATGTCTTCGAGGATTTCACCGCCGAGCATGTCAGGAGCGGCCGGCTGATCCGCGTGCTGGAGGATTACTGCAAGCCCTTCACCGGCTATTCCCTCTATTACCCGAGCCGGCGACAGATGCCGCCGGCCCTTTCGGTCTTCGTCGAGGCGCTGCGCGCCATCCCCAAACGGTCAGCCGGTCAAGCCGCCTGAGCCGCCGGCATCGTCACCATGTCGATGACGAAGCGGTAGCGCACATCGCCGCGCTCCAGCCGCTCGAAGGCTCCAGCGATATCGGCCATGGCGATCATCTCGCATTCCGGCAGGATGTTCTTGCGGCCGCAGAAATCCAGCATCTCCTGCGTCTGCCTGATGCCACCGCTCGGCGTGCCGGCAATGCGCCGGCGTGCGCCGAGGATCAAGAGGTTATTGAACTTCGGCGTATCGACCAGCGACCCGGCAATCACAAGCGTGCCATCGGCATCGAGCAGGTTGAGGTAGGGGCTGAGATCGTGCTCGTAGGGCACAGTGTCGATGATGACATCGAAGGCAAAGGCCGAAGCCTCCATCGCCTGGGTATCGGTCGACAGCAGCACCTTGTCGGCGCCGAGTGCGCGCGCCGTCTCGATCTTGCCTTCCGAGCGCGTCATGACCGTCACATGCGCGCCGAGCGCGGAGGCAAACTTCACGGCCAGATGGCCGAGTCCGCCAAGTCCGATCACGCCCACCCGGCTGCCGGGGCCGACATTCCAGGTGCGCAGCGGTGAATAGGTGGTGATCCCGGCGCAAAGCAGTGGACCGACGCGCGCCAGATCCAGCCCGTCCGGCACCCGCAGCACGAATTCCTCGCGCACGACGACATGGTCGGAATAGCCGCCATAGGTGGTCTCGCCCGTCACCCGGTCCTTGCCGTTATAGGTGACGGTGACGCCCTTGTAGCACATCTGCTCTTCATTGCGCCGGCACTGGGCGCATTCCATGCAGCTGTCGATGATCGTGCCGACGGCGACATTGTCGCCCACCCTGAAGCGCGAAACGTTGCTGCCGATGGCCGATACCCGCCCGACGATCTCGTGCCCCGGCACGACGGGATAGGCCGAAAATCCCCAGTCGTTGCGGGCCATATGCAGATCGGTGTGGCAGACCCCGCAGTAGAGAATATCGATCGCCACGTCCTCGGGGCGCAATTCCCGGCGATCGAAGGAGAAAGGTTGCAACGGCGTGTTCGCATCGGTTGCGGCAAATCCTGATGTTCTCAATGGCTTATCCCTCGCGCTGTTGGAAACTTGACGCGGAAAGCCGCGCCGATGGGGATATAGCGCCGGCAGATTAGCCGGATTAGCGGCAGAATGCGGGATAGGCTTGTGAACGTGGCTCAGCAATTAGATGCGGCAGTCTTATTAAGTGCCCGCTACTGCCTCTCCTGCACGTTACGGTAAACCCCGCCGGCATTTACCGTAAAGTACTTCCGCGCCCTGAAACTCGTCTCTAGCGTGCAGGCCGACGGTCCAAACCGTCGTCCAACGGAGGATACCTGCATGGCAGAGGAGACGAAGAACCCATCCGTGACCGTGACCCGGCAAGGGCTCAGCCGCCGCGATCTGCTGGTCGCGAGCACGGCGCTGGCTGCGGCCGGCGTATCGCTATCTGCACCGGCTCCCGCACAGGCGCAACAGGCAACGACCTCAGGAACTGCCGGACGCAAACCGAACATCCTGATGATCATGGGTGACGATATCGGCTGGTTCAACCCGAGCATCTACCACCGCGGCATGATGGGATATCGCACCCCGAACATCGACCGCATCGGCAATGAGGGCGCCATGTTCACCGACTGGTACGGCGAGCAGAGCTGCACGGCCGGCCGCGCCGCCTTCATCACCGGCCAGTCGCCAATCAGGACGGGTCTCACCAAAGTCGGCCTGCCCGGCGCCGATCTCGGCATCCAGCCGGAAGACCCGACCGTTGCCGAATTCCTGAAATCACTCGGTTACGCCACCGGCCAGTTCGGCAAGAACCATCTCGGCGACAAGGATGAATTCCTGCCGACCAACCACGGCTTCGACGAATTCTTCGGCAATCTCTATCACCTCAATGCCGAGGAAGAGCCTGAGAACCCTGATTATCCCAAGGACCCGGAATTCCGCAAACGCTTCGGTCCGCGCGGCGTCATCAAGGCCTCGGCCGACGGCAGGATCGAGGATACCGGACCGCTGACGGTCAAGCGCATGGAGACCGTGGATCAGGAATTCCTGGCCGCCGCTCTCGACTTCATGGATCGCAAGCAGAATGCCGGCACACCCTGGTTCTGCTATTTCAACTCCACCCGCATGCACGTCAACACGCATCTGAAGGCCGATTCCGTCGGCAAGACCGGCCTTGGCGTCTATCCTGACGGCATGCTCGAACATGACGCCATGATCGGCGAACTCCTGAAGAAGCTGGACGATCTCGGCGTCGCCGACAATACGATCGTCGTCTATACCAGCGACAACGGCGCCGAGGTGATGACCTGGCCGGATGGCGGCACCACGCCTTTCCGGGGAGAAAAGGCAACCAACTGGGAAGGCGGCTATCGCGTGCCCACATGCATTCGCTGGCCTGGTGTCATCAAGCCCGGAACGATCCACAACGAGGCCTTCTCGCATTACGACCTGATCCCGACATTCTGCGCGGCGGCAGGCGAACCGGATATCGTGGCGAAATGCCTGACCGGCTATACCGCCGGCACCAAGACGTTCAAGGTGCATCTCGACGGCTACAATCTCATGCCCTTCCTGTCTGGAAGCGTAAACGAGACGCCGCGCCGCGATTTCCTCTACTGGAACGACGATGGCGAATTGGTCGCCGTCCGCGTGCTGAACTGGAAGGTCGTCTTCAAGTCGCAGGATCACACGGGCATCGGCGTCTGGCGCCAGCCATTCACCGAACTCAGGGCCCCGCTCCTCTTCAATCTCCGGGCCGACCCGTTCGAACGCGGCGACGAATCCATCGAATACGAAAAATGGTTCTTCGACCGCGCCTTCGTCATCGTTCCCTCGCAGGCGATCGTCGGGAAATGGCTGCAAAGCTTCGCGGAATTCCCCGTCCGTCAGAAGCCCGCGAGCTTCAATCTCGACGAGGTCATGCAGAAACTGTCGGCGCCGAAGAACTGATTGCAAAACATCACCGCAGCGAGGCGGCCGTCGCGCCGCCTGCTGCAGCCGACGTTCCCCTCCACCGGCAACAGTTCTCACTGCCCGTGCTTGACGTTGCGATCCGGTCACGATGAAAGCCGGCCAAACATCAAACGAGGCCAGCGCCCTAATTTCCCAAAAATCCGACAGCCAGGACTGGACAAGGCAAATGTAACTTTATAACAACGAAGATGTAATGTTATTACATTAAAGGAGATTTCATGTCCCGGCGCCTTTTCGCTGTCTTCGCAGTCGCCACCGCGCTCACCTCCGCCGCCCTGCCATCGGCTTCCCGCGCAGAGGAGGAACAGCAGGAAAGCTGGCGGCTTTTCGTGGCTGATCACAGCCTGCCGGTCGTCCGCGCCATCGATCTTGCGAGCGGCAGACAGATCGGTCGCTTCGATCTCAAGGGCTATGCCGCCCTGTCGCTGAGCGACACCGGGCGCACGGTCTTTGCGGTCCAGGGCGATGAGAATATCGTTCATGTCATCGATACCGGCATTGTCCTTTCCGATCATGGGGAGCATCGCGATCTCGAAGTGACGCCGCCGAAGCTGATCGGCGCGACGATAAAGGGCGAGAAGCCCGGCCATGTCGTGACGCATGGCGATGACGTGGCGATCTTCTACGACCGCACCGACCGCTTCGATCTCCTGAGGGAAAGTAGTCTGCTGCAGGCAAAGCCGGAGCCGAAGGCTTTCAACACCATCGCCGCCCATCACGGCGTCGCGGTGCCGATGGGCAATCACCTGCTGGTTTCAGTGCCGAACATGCAGGCGCCGGTCAAGGAAGGCGAGTTGCCGCCGCGCCTTGGCCTGCGCGTGCTCGACCGTGACGGACAACAGGTGGGCGATGTCGCGCCCTGCACCGGCCTGCATGGCGAGGCGACCTCCGCCCGCCTCGTCGCCTTCGGTTGCGAGGAAGGCGTGCTCGTCGCCCGCCCCGGCGGCACGAAAGGCCCCAAACTGGAGATGCTCGGCTATGGCGCGTCGCTGCCGCAAGGCAAGGTCTCGACCCTGCTCGGCGGGCGCTCCATGCAGTTCTTCCTCGGCAATTACGGGGAGGACAAGGTGGTGCTGATCGATCCCGACAGCACCGAAACACCCTACCGCGTCATAGACCTTCCGACCCGCCGCGTCGATTTCGTGCTCGATCCGGCACGGTTCCAGAATGCCTATATCCTCACCGAGGACGGCAAGCTGCACCTGCTCGATACGGTGAAGGGCGAGATCGTCAGATCGGAAACCGTCACGGAGCCCTACAGCAAGGATGGGCATTGGCGCGATCCGCGGCCGCGGCTGGCCGTGGCCGGCGATAATATCGCCATCACCGATCCTCGCCACAGCCTGATCCGCCTCGTCAGTAGCGAAACGCTGAAGGAAACGCGCACGATCCCCGTCGACGGCCAACCCTTCGCGCTCGTCGCCGCCGGCGGCTCGGGCGCCAGCCACTGAGCGGCTCCGGACCCGGGACACTTTGCATCCGGTGCTTGACGTCGCCCACGGCGGCGTCATAGATCAGGACGACGGTTCCCCGAGGAGAGCTTCGAGGGGATTAATAGGGAACACGGTGCGGACGACCCAAAAGGGACCAAGACCGTGGCTGCCCCCGCAACTGTAAGCGGATTGCTGGTTATATCCCGGAATGTATGGTGCGCCATTCATATCAGGACATGACAAGCGAGCCGGTCACTCCAAGGCCTCAGGGCCATGCCACTGTGCGAAAGCGCGGGAAGGCAGATGACCGACTGACATCCGTGAGCCAGGAGACCTGCCGTCAATCACGATCCAATCAGCCGGGCGGGGATGCCCGGACAAGGAGCAGACATGATTGACCTTAATCCCTGCCGCTTGCCGCATGCGATCCGTCCCGATTGGACCACCCGCCGCTAGCCCTCTCCCTCCACGCTTGGCTCACGCATCTGCGCGCGCCGGCGTCCGCTAGCCCTTTTCCTTCCGATCGAGAGTTTCCAATGCGCCAGTTACTTCCAGGCTTTTCCCTTGCGCTCGGGCTCGCCGGCTTTTGCCTGGCCGGCCTCGCAGCCCCCGCCTTCGCCGCCACCCGATACCCCCTCACCCTTACCAATTGCGGCCAGCCGGTCACGTTCGACAAGGCACCGGCCAAGATCGTTTCGATCGGCCAAGGCATGACCGAAGTGCTCTTCTCGCTCGGCCTTGCCGACAAGATCGCCGGCACGGCCGTCTGGGTCGGCCCGGTCCTGCCGCAATATGCCGACGCCAACAGCAGGATCAAACGACTGGCTGACAATGACCCGAGCTTCGAATCCGTCGTCGGTGTCGAGCCCGATCTGGTGGCTGCCGAATTCGAATGGCATGTCGGTACGCAGGGGTCCGTCGGCAAGCGCGAGCAGTTCAAAGATCTCGGCATCAACACCTATGTCGCGCCTGCCGATTGCGTCGCCAAGATCAACGCCGATGGCGGTGATGGCGTGCGCAAGGAGTTGTTCACGATGGACCTGATCTATCAGGAAATCACCGAACTCTCTGAAATCTTCGACATCAAGGACCGCGGCGACAGGCTGATCGCCGACCTGAAAAAGCGCGAGGCCGATGCCGCCGCATCCGTTGCCGGCGCTGCCGCAAAGAACCTGCCCGTCGTCTTCTGGTTCTCCAGTAAGGAGGTCAAGGGTGATGCCTTCATCGCCGGCAAGAACAGCGCACCGGCCTATATCCTGAAGACGCTCGGCGCGAAAAACGTCGTCAGCACGGAAGAGGAATGGCCCCTCGTCGGTTGGGAAACCATTGCGCAGGCCAATCCCGCTGTCATCGTCATAGCCACCATGGACCGCCGTCGCTATGCCGCCGACGATCCCAAGGTGAAGGTGGATTTCCTGGAGAATGATCCGGTCACCAGTGAACTCGATGCGGTGAAAAACAAGCGCTTCATCATGATGGACGCGCAGTCGATGAACCCGACGATCCGCACGATCGACGGTATCGAAACGCTCGCAAAGGGCATCAAGTCCTTCGGTCTGACGCAGTGAGCCAGGCTGCCTTGCGACAGAGGAAATGGTGGGCGCTCGCCGCGCTCACCATCGCCGCCTTCGTCCTGCTCGGGCTGGTGGTGAGCCTTGCCGTGTCTATAGGCGAGATCGCCATTCCTCTCGCCACCACGGCAAAGGCGGTGTCCAACCGCCTGTTCGGCACGGCATTCGAACTCAGCCGCATTCATCAGGGCATCGTCTGGGATTACCGCCTCAGCCGCGCGCTGGTGGCGGCCAGTGCCGGTGCGTCGCTGGCGCTCTGCGGCACGGTGTTGCAGGCGCTGCTGCGCAATCCGCTCGCCGAACCCTATGTGCTCGGCATTTCGGCCGGCGCCTCTACCGGGGCCGTCTGCGTCATGATATCAGGCTTCGGCTATGGCGTGCTCAGCCTCTCCGCCGGCGCCTTCATCGGCGCCGTCATTGCCTTCCTGCTGGTCGGCATTCTGGCAGCCGGTGTGGGCGGCACCAGCGAGCGCATCATTCTCTGCGGCGTGGCGGGCTCGCAGCTCTTCAATGCGCTGACCTCCTATATCGTCACCACGTCGGCCAATGCAGAACAGGCCCGCGGCGTGCTCTTCTGGCTGTTGGGGTCGCTGAGCGGCGTGCGCTGGCCGGATGTCTATCTCTCCCTGCCGGTCGCACTGACAGGCTTCGTCATCTGCCTTGCCCATGTGCGTGCGCTGGATGCCTTCGCCTTCGGCACGGATGCCGCAGCTTCCCTCGGCATCGCCGTGCGCCGGGTGCAGTTCACCCTGCTCGCCGTCACGGCTACGATGACCGCAAGCGTCGTCAGCATGGTCGGCTCCATCGGCTTCGTCGGCCTCGTCATTCCCCATGCCGCCCGCTTCCTGGTCGGCCCAGCCCATGGCCGCCTGCTGCCGGCGACAGCGCTTGGCGGGGCGATCTTCATGGTCGGCGCCGACATCGTCTCGCGCATCATCATTCCGCAGCAGATCCTGCCGATCGGCGTCGTCACCGCGCTCTTCGGCGCCCCGGCCTTCGCCATCATCCTTTATCGCGTGCGGAGAAGCGCATGAGCATATCAGTCGACAAGGTCACCTATGCCGCCGGCAATACCGTCATCGTCAATGGCGTCAGCATATCGGTCAAAAAGGGCAAGGTGCTCGGCCTGCTCGGGCCGAACGGCTCCGGAAAATCGAGTCTGCTCCGCCTGATCTGCCGGCTGCGGCAGGTCAGATCCGGCATCATCCGCCTCGGCGACGATGATGTCTCCGGCCTCTCGCGCGCCGCCCTTGCCCGCCGCATCGCTTTCGTCGAGCAGCAGACGACGACGGATACGCAGCTCACCGTGCGCGATATCGTCCGCCTCGGCCGCACGCCGCATCGCGGCCTCCTCTCGTCCTGGGCACCCGATGACGATGCCGCGGTCGAAGAAGCACTCGCCCGCGTCGACATGGGCGAACGCGCCGGCCAGCTCTGGCAGACACTGTCTGGCGGCGAGCGGCAACGGGTGCATATCGCCAGGGCGCTGGCCCAGACCCCAAGCGAACTGCTGCTCGACGAGCCGACCAACCATCTCGATATCCAGCACCAGCTCGATATCCTGGCCCTGGTCGCCAAACTCGGCCTCACCTCCATCATCGCGCTGCACGATCTCAATCTGGCAGCGATGTTCTGCGACCACTTGGCCGTGCTGCAGAAGGGCGAGGTCGTGGCCGCAGGCACGCCCGAGGAGGTGCTGACCGAAGCGCTGATCGCCCGCGTCTTCGGCGTGCGCGCCCATATCGAAAAATCACCCGTGCATGGCCGCGCACATATCCAGTATCGGATGGGGTAAGACATGGATGGAGTGAATTTCGATCTCAAGGAAGAGATCCGCGACTACTGGTCGAAGCGCTCGGAAACCTTTGACCTCGCCTTCGGCCACAGGATCGCCCCCGGCCCGGAGGCAGACGCCTGGCAGAAGCCGATCCGCAAAGCCATCGGCCCCGAGCCGAAACGCGTGCTGGAACTTGCCTGCGGCACCGGCGAAGTGACGCGCCTGATCCACGATCTCGGCTATGACGTCACCGCACTCGATTTCTCCGAGGCTATGCTGAAGGTTGCCCGCGCCAAACACGCCGGCAAGGAGCGCCTGCGCTTCATCCTGGCAGACGCCGAAAACACCCTGGAGCCGGACGCGAGCTATGATGCCATCATCTGCCGCCACCTCGTCTGGACGCTGACCCGCCCTGAGGAAACCTTTCGCGAATGGTTCCGCATCCTCAAGCCCGGCGGCCTGTTGCTCTTCTTCGATGGCGACTGGGCAGGCCCGAAACCGACCGGCCGCATCGCCAGCCTGCTGATCTCCTGGATCGACCGCCTCGTCGGTGCCGACAAGAACTATGACGGCGCGCTCAGCACCCGCCACGCCCGCATCATGTCAGCCCTGCCCTTCGGCCAGGGTCTCCGCCCCAACATGCTCCTGCCGCTCTTGAGATCGGCAGGCTTTACGGACATCGCGCTTCACTCCCACGCCCCGATCGCGAGGGCGCAGCGCAAGAATGCCAATCTCCGAAACAGGCTCCGAACCCTCGTCTACCAGCGCTTCATCCTCGCCTGCCGGCGGCCCTGATGCCTGCATTTGCCGCACGCCCATTTCTGGATGCGTGGCGATTTGCCGAGATCTGAAACCAGCCTGTGCCAAATGCCCGTCACCGTAAATGATCGTTGCATTTACCGTTGCGTACTTGCCGGACGCCGTCAGCCGTTCAGGATGATCCACGAACGAAGCCGCAGTTCGCCTGATGCAGGAAGGGAAAGGTGTTATGGCAAAGACCACCGCGCCCTCATCCGGCAAAAGCAGGCGCCGGACTCTGCCGTTCGTCATTCTGGCGTTTTTCCTTTGTCTGGCCGTATCCTTCCCACGGCACGCGTTTGCCGCCCCGCCTGAATTTCCCAACCGCGAACTGGTGGTCGGCACCAAGGAAGCCCCGCCTTTTGCCATGAAGGAGCCCGACGGCACCTGGACCGGCCTTTCGATTGATCTCTGGCAGCAGATCGCCGACAGGCTCGGCGTCAAATACCGGCTGGTCGAGGAACCCTCGGTCCAGAGTCTGCTCGATGCCACGAAGCGCGGCGACTACGACCTCTCGGTCGCGGCCATCACCATCACCGCCGACAGGGAACGCAATGTCGATTTCTCCCAGCCGTTTTATAATACCGGCCTCGGCATCGCCGTCTCCGTCCAGAGCGTCTCCGTCTGGTACGAGATCACGCAGACGATGACCTCTCTCGGTTTTCTTCAGGCGGTCGGCGCGCTTATCGGTATTTCGCTGGCGGTGGGCGCCCTGATCTGGCTCTTCGAGCACCGCCACAACGAGGATTTCGGCGGCGGCGCGGCCAGAGGGCTCGGCGCCAGCATCTGGTGGTCGGCCGAAGCGATGACGCAGGCAAGCACCGGCCATCGCGGCCCTAAAACGCTCGGCGGTCGAACCCTGGCGATCCTCTGGATGGTCATGTCGATCATTACCATCGCGGTCTTCACCGCAAGCGTCACCTCCGCGCTGACCACACGCCAGATCAGGGGCCTGGTGAATGGCGCCGAAGACCTGCCGAGGGTGCGCGTCGGCGCGGTCACCGGCTCCGCCACGACAGGTTTTCTCGATGGCGAGCGCATCCGGCACCGCGATTTCGACAAGGTGCAGGACGGTTTCCGGGCGTTGACATCAGGCACTATCGACGCCTTCGTCTACGACAAGCCGCTGCTCTCCTGGACCGCCGAACAGCAGTTCCCCGGCAGCGTGCAGGTGCTGGATACGGTCTTCGAGCCGCAGAACTACGGCATGGCGATGCCGGCCGGCAGCCGTTACCGGAAGGCGATCGATGTCGCCATTCTCGAAGCAATCCACGACGACGCCTGGAAAGACACCCTGTTTCGGTATCTGGGCGAGAAGAAGTGAGATACTGCCCGGCGGCTCACCAATTCCCCGGATCCGCAGTATGATCGACAGCGGCGAATTCGTCCGCCTTTGCCCGATCCAGCGTCACGGTCCTTGTCCTCTTGGTCTCGTCCGCGACCAGATAGCGAAGCGGCGCCGCGTCCCGGGCAAGCTCCTGATACAGGAGAAGCGCTGCTTCCTCGGCAGTATCGGCCTCGATCTCGCGCGTGATGGTTACGGTGAACTTCTGCATGGATTCGGGCCTTCTCGATCGTCGCGGGCATGGGCGCAATGTCCACCGCCTGACAATAAGCGCAGAGCCGAATAGTTCAAGTTGCCCCTGGCTTCGACGATCAACCGTCCACCGCCATCGAGCACCCGATATGCACCCCTCAAACCGAGCGCATCAACCCGCCATCCACCTTCAGGCTCTGGCCGGTAATATACCCCGCCCCGTCGGACACAAGAAACGCGATGGTCGCGGCCACTTCCTCACTCGTGCCATAGCGCTGCATCGGCACGCTCTCGCGCCGCGCCTCGGTTGCCGGCAGGCTGTCGATCCAGCCGGGCAGCACGTTGTTCATGCGGATATTTTCGGCCGCATAGGTATCGGCAAAGAGCTTGGTATAGGCGGCAAGACCGGCGCGGAAGACCGCCGAGGTCGGAAACATCGTCGACGGCTCGAAGACCCAGGCCGTCGAGATATTGACGATCGCGCCCTTCTTCTGCGCCTGCATGATCGGCGTCACCAGCCGCACCGGGCGGATGACGTTCATCAGATAGACGTCCATGCCCGTATGCCACTGCTCGTCGGTGATCTCATTCAGCGCGGCACGCGGCCCATGCCCGGCGCTGTTGACGAGAACGTCGATCCGCCCCCAGGCCGCCATCGCCGCATCGATAAGCCGCTTCAGATCGTCATTCGACTGGTTGGAACCGGTCACGCCGACGCCGCCGAGCTCCCTGGCGAGCGCCTCGCCCTTGCCGGAGGAAGACAGGATCGCGACCTTGTAGCCATCGGCCGCGAGCCGCCTCGCGCTCTCGGCCCCCATACCGCTGCCGCCTGCGGTGATAACAGCCACTTTTTCTACTGACATGCCGATGCCCTCCTGAAATGATATGGTCAATTGCTCGATGTGTGCGCGCACGATACCATGTCCACCACGCGAGCGCGAAACAGTTCTCCTCTTCTGTGACAGTAGAAAAACTACTCGATGAGCGATATCCCGGGAAAGCTTCCCTCTCTCAATGGCCTGAGAGCCTTCGAGGTCGCGGCGCGCCACCTGAACTTCAGGCTCGCCGCCGAAGAGCTTGGCGTTACGCAGGGCGCCGTCGCCCAGCAGGTGCGCGGGCTCGAAGCGCAGCTCGGCATGACCCTTTTCGAACGGCTTCCGCGCACGCTGGCGCTGACGGCCGAGGGCAGACGCTACATCGCCGACATCAGGCGCGCCTTCGAGATCATAGCGCGGGCAACGGACGAGCTGAAGCCGCAGGCGATCAAGCTCACCATCAGCACCACGCCGACATTTGCATCGAAGTGGCTGATCCCTCGCCTGCCTGATTTCACCGCTCTGCATCCCGATCTCGATCTGCATATTCTGGCGACCGAGCGCATCTCGAATTTCGCCGTCGATGGCGTCGATCTCGCCGTCCGCTATGGCCGCCCGCCCTTTGGGCCGGGCCTGAATGCCGAGCTGCTGTTCGAACAGGAGGTCATCGCCGTCTGCAGCCCGCTGCTGCTTGCCGGCCGGAATGCACCGCGCACGGCCGAGGAGCTCTCCGCCTATCCGCTGCTGCACGATGCCCATAATCTCTGGCCGGAATTCGTCGAGCGCCATCTCGCCAGCAGCCGCAGCCCCTCCTTCAAGGGCATCAGCTTTTCGCAGACTTCTCACGCCATCGAGGCAGCGATTGCCGGACAGGGCATCGTTCTCGCCAATGGCGGCTTCGTCACCGAGGATCTGGCCCGGGGGCGGCTGGTGCGTGTCTTCGAAGGCAGGTTGCGCGGCCCGTCGGACATCTACCTCGTCTGGCCCCGCTACCGGAAATCCCAGGCGCTGGAAACCGTGATCGGCTGGTTGTTCACTGAGGCGCAGAAGGCTGGCTGAGCACTCGCGCATGGGACCGGCGTCAGCCTGACGGACCCAAAGAACAATGAGCCTCTTGCGCAGGACGCCGGAGACACCAGATTCAATCTCTTCATTCCCTCCGATAAGCATTGATAATCACAGGCCTATTTGATGTTCCATTTCATTCTCGGCATTCCCTGGCTGGTCGTCCTCCTCCGCTTCATCCTGCCCCTGCCGTGGATCTGGCCTGCCAAGGCCCTGCTTGCCGGCGTGCTCCTGGTCGCCTCCCAGCAGGTACTGCTGAACCGCATCTCTTCAGGGTCCGTCTTCGCGCCCGAATATCCGCGCCCGCTGATTATCGTGCTGAATTTCCTCTTCGGCGCGACGCTCCTGCTGGCGGTCTTCCAGATCGCGCTCGATGCCGTCTCGCTTGCCCTTGCTCTCGTCGAGGGAGAGTTTCCGGCCGTGCCCCCGGAGATGCGCTACATCATCGGGCTCGCAGCCTTCGGCCTGGCCGCTTTTGGCGTTGCCGGAGCCGTGCGCATTCCACCCGTGAAGAACGTCGAGATATCAATCCGGGATCTTCCCGAATCCTTCGACGGCTATCGGCTGCTGCAGCTGACCGACCTCCATCTCAGCCGCCTCTTCCCGGCGTCCTGGGCCGAAACCCTTGTGCAGAAGGCCAATGGCCTCGGGACCGATGCGATCGTCGTCACCGGCGATTTCATCGACGGCCGCCTCGAGAAGCGCCGGGCCGATGTCGCACCGCTTGCGAAGCTTGCGGCGCGCGACGGCGTCTTCGCCATTCCCGGCAATCACGAATATTATTTCGGCTACGACGATTGGATTGCGCACGACGCCAGTCTTGGCATCCGCATGCTGATGAATGAGCACGCCGTCATCGAGCGCGGCGCCGGCCGCATCGTCATTGCCGGCGTGACCGATCTGGCGGCTTTCGGCAGAGCGATGCCCGATCCCGATCTTGCCGCGGCCTTGAAAGACGCTCCGGCCGATGCCCCGATCATTCTTCTCGACCATCAGCCGAGAATGGCCGCCGAGACGGCCAAGGCGGGGATCGCGCTGCAGCTGTCAGGGCACACCCATGGCGGCATGGTGCTCGGCCTCGATCGTCTGGTCGCCCGCGCAAACGGCGGTTTCGTCTCCGGCCACTACCACGTCGGCCGCATGCAGCTCTATGTCAACAACGGAACAGCGCTCTGGCCGGGCTTTGCGCTGAGGCTGGGCAGGCCCTCGGAACTGACGGTGTTCACGCTGCGGCGAAGGTCTTGATCGCGCTCGTCTCAGCTGTCCCTGACCATCAGGCGAATGCGCTCTGCGACGTCAGGATCGACGGGATTATAGACGACCATGTTGAGATCCGGCCTGCCGTCGATCGCAAAGCCGGAATATTCCAGTGCGATATCGCCGAGAACAGGATGTCTCAACCGCTTGGTTCCCTCGCCATGGGCGATCACCTCATTCTCCTCCCAGATCCCTTTGAATTCCGGGCTTGTACGGCAGAGCTCCTCCACCAGATCTGATATCTCCGAGGTAGCACCCGCTCGCGCCGCATCCGCCCGGAAGGCGCCGACGACGAAACGTGCCATGGCTTCCCAATCGTGCTGAACGTTCCGGACACCAGGGTTGGAAAACAACAGCCGCAGCACGTTCCGATCCTCCGGCGCAAGCTTGCCGTAATCGGTCATGACGACGGTGGCCGCGCGGTTCCAGGCAACGATGTCCCAGGCCGCGGTGCGCACCAGCGCGGGGCTCACCTCGAGCGTGTCGATGAGACGCTGCAGGCGCGGACTAATGCCCTCGATGGCGCGGTAGCGCACTTCCGGCGGCCGGCCGAGACCGAGAATGAACAAATGCTCGCGCTCGGGCTCGGTCAGCATCAGCCCGCCTGCGATCCGGTTCAGCACATCGGCTGATGGTGCGCCGCCGCGCCCCTGTTCCAGCCATGTGTACCAGGTCGGGCTGATATTGGCGCGCTGCGCCACCTCTTCGCGCCTGAGCCCCGGCGTGCGCCGGCGCCCGGAAAAACCGAACACCGCCGGATCGAGGCGCGAGCGGCGGTCGCGAAGGAAGATGCCAAGCGCGTTGCTGTCGGTGCTCATGCTGTTCCTGTTAGCCATTATAATAGGATAAGATCACTACTTTAACAGCATAAACTATAGCGCAATAGTGGGGTCTGTAAAGCATGTCGCGCAAAAGTGTGAAGCGGTTTGCGATAACGACATGCGAAAAAACAATGACTTAAAGCGTGCAACGGCACGCTTTGAAACAAGGAGATATCCATGCGCATTTTCCTCACCGGCGCCACCGGCTTCATCGGCTCGGCCATCCTGCCCGAACTCCTGAAGGCCGGCCATCATGTCATCGGCATGACCCGCTCGGATGCCGGCGCCAAAGCGCTGGATGCGGCGGGCGCCGAAGTCCACCGGGGAGTGCTGGAAGAGCCTGAAAGCGTCCGGAGCGGCGTCGAGAAGGCAGACGCCGTCATCCATACCGCTTTCGACCATGACTTTTCCCGGTTCGTCGCGAATTGTGAGAAGGACAGCCGCATCATCCACGCGATGGGCGAGGCACTCAAGGGCTCCAACCGCCCCCTCCTCATCACGTCAGGCACCGGCATCGGCAACGCCCATCTCGGCGAGCCCGCGAGCGAGGATGTCTTCAACATCGAGCATCCCAACCCGCGCATCGCCTCCGAGCTTGCCGGCAACGCCCTGCTCGACCAGGGCGTCAACGTCTCGGTCATGCGCCTTCCCCAGGTCCACGACACATTCAAGCAGGGCCTGATCTCGCCGCTCATCGAGATCGCCCGCGAAAAGGGCGTCTCCGCCTATGTCGGCGAAGGCCGCAACCGCTTCCCCGCCGGCCACCTGCTCGATGTCGCCCTGCTCTACCGGCTCGCGATCGAAAAAGCTGAGCCTGGCGCCCGCTACAACGCCGTTGCCGAGGAAGGCATCACGACCCGCGAGATTGCCGAAGCCCTCGGCCGCGGCCTGAAGCTGCCGGTCGTCTCGGTCGCGCCGGAAAAGGCGGCCGAGCATTTCGGCTGGATGGCGATGTTCGCCGGCCTGGACTTCCCGGCCTCCAGCGAAAAGACCCGCCGGGTCCTTGGATGGAATCCGACAGGTCCCGGCCTGATCGCCGATCTCGACGCGATGGATTACGGCAGCGTGGCGGCCTGATCCTTAAGAGGCAGCGCCTATCAACTCCTCGCTTCTCGTCCAGAGTTGTTTGGCCTTGCCGGCATCGAGCGCATACGACCTGACCCCGTCGGCAAAAGGACTGGGCGTATCGTTGATCGGCGCGACCGCACAATCCTCGAGATAACGGCCGCCGATCGCATCCTTGTCGGCAACGACCGCGGCCCAGACCGAGGTTGCCGCCGCCTGCGGGATCTCCTTCAGTTCCGCAGGCGCAAGACCCGCTTCGGCGCGCGCCTTGCCGACGGTTTCCAAAAGACCCTGCAACTCCTCCGGCGAAAAATGCCGGGGAAGATCGGTGATGCTGTTGCCGGGCATTACCGAAGCAGCCCGGATGCCGCGATCACGATGCCGCCGGTCGAATTCCACTGCGAAGAGCGCGTTCGCCGTCTTCGACCGGCCATAGGCGACAAACGGCTGATACTCCTGATGCTCGAAATTCGGATCGTCGAGATCGACATCGGCGACGCGATGCGCCTGCGAAGACAGCACCACCAACCGCCCATTGTCGGCAATGAGCGGCGCGATCCGGTCAATCAAAGCGAAATGCCCGAGATGGTTGGTCCCGAACTGGATTTCGAAGCCGTCGACCGTCCGCCCGAACGGCGTTGCCATCACCCCGGCATTGGCGATGACGGCATCGAACCGCCTGATGTCAGCCAGCAGCCTGTCCGCGCCGGCCCGAACGCTCTGCAGCGATGCCAGATCGAGCGCGATCAATTCCAGACTGCCGCCGCCTTGCGAAGCGGCGTCACGAACCGGCGCAGTGGCCGGCTCGCCCTTGGCGAGATCCCTGACCGTTCCGACGACGCTGGCACCGTGAGAGACGAGTGAGCTGGCTGTTTCGAGCCCGATACCCGACGATACACCCGTGACGAGAAATCGCTTTCCCTTGAGATCGACACCGGAAAGCACTTCGTCGGCGGTCGATTTTGCACCAAAGCTCTTGGTCATCTTCTTTTCCTTCAATTGCGTGAGTGAGAATTCCGTCCTGATCCCGGCAGTCAGATCGCGAGACCACCGGCCACGTCGATCACGCTGCCCGTCATGTAGCCTCCGTGAGGTCCGGCCAGATGGCAGATGAGCGCCGAGACTTCCTCAAGCGTCGCGATGCGGCGAATGGTGTGCAGGTTCATGAGGGCGTCGGGCACGCCATCACCCAGCACTTCGGCAGACATGTCGGTCGGCATCACACCGGGCTGGATGACGTTGACGGTGATGTTGCGTCCGCCGAGATCGCGGGCGACGCCCTTCGCATAGCCGACGACGGCCGCCTTCGTTCCCGCGTAGTCGGCAGCACCGCCGAACGGCACATGGGTGCCAAGGAGGGAGCCGATGAAGATGATCCGGCCGCCATCCGACAGCACGGGTGCAGCCGCGCGCGTGGTCGCCACTGCGCCCATCACATTGATCTGCCATTGGCGATCGAGATTGACCGTGTCCAGATCGGGATCGTCGACCGTCTTGCCCTGCACCGCGATCGCCGCATTGTTGACGAGAATGTCGAGCTTGCCGAAATAGGCGATCGCCTTATCGACCAGCGGCTTGGCCGCCGCCATATCGGCCTGGTCGCTCTTGATCGCCAGAGCCCGCACACCCTTCGCCCGCAGCTTCTCGACCACAGCCTCCGCCTTTTCTGCGGAAGCGACATAGCTGATCGCAACGTCTGCGCCTTGATCGGCAAGCGCCTCCGCCGCGGCAGCACCAAGCCCGCGCGAGCCGCCGGTCACGAGCGCAACCTTGCCCTTCAGAATATTCGACATGGGAATCCTTTCTACACACCATCAGGGCACTGCCTGCCCTCAGCGAGCGGCAGCGCCACTTTTTCGTAACGACCGTTACCATAATGATTGGTATGAAATGTGGACAAAGCCTGTCAAGTGGTTTAATAACGACCATTATGAAATTGGCTGAGCTGATCTGATGGGACGCCATCGCGAATTTGATGTCGAAAAGGTGCTCGATGCGGCGCTATGCGTTTTCTGGCGCAAGGGCTACGAGGGCGCGTCCTATGCTGACCTGACGGAAGCTGCCGGCATCGAGAGGCCGGCGCTCTATTCCGCCTTCGGCAACAAGGAAGCGCTCTTCCGGAAAGCACTGGATCGCTATTCCGAGCGATATCTGGATTATATCCCGGAAGCGCTCAAACTCCCCACATCGCGCCAGGTGGCCGCGCATATCCTCTATAATGCGGTCGACCTCAATACGCGTTTTCCCAACCATACGGGCTGTCTCGGCATCAATGGCGCCGTGGCGGGATCGGATGAGGCCGAGCCTGTGCGACAGGCGCTGATCGACTTCCGCGCTGCCGGCCAGGCAGAGCTTCAGGAGCGCTTCGAGCGGGCAAAGGCGGAAGGCGACCTGCCGGAGACGGCCAATACGCAAGCCCTGGCGGCATTCGTCATGGCCATGACCCACGGCATGGCGGTACAGGCCAAGGCCGGTTTCAGCCGCGACATGCTGAACGCCGTTGCCGATCAGGCGCTGTCCACCTGGCCTGCAAAAACATCCTGAACTTCAGCGGCCGGCAAGCTACCCCGCCGCATCCATCTTCGCCCGCACTTCCAGAAACGCCGCCGTCAGCCGCGCCAGAACCGGCGATTTGACTGATCCATTCGCCCCGCCGATCGGGTCCTCGACGTGGATCTTTCTCAGATCCTCCATGAACTCGTCCCAGAGCGGCTGCCTGCCCCCTTCCAAGAGCTCGGCGCGGATGCTGAGATCCTCGCTGACGGGCAGATGCCTGCGCCCCCAGGCGCCGATCATCGCAAACATCGGCACCAGCTGGATCGAGGCTTCCGTCAGACTGTAGATCGACTTCTGGCTATGGGAGGGGTCATCGAGCTTGGTGATCAGCCCATAAGACATAAGCCGCTTCAGCCGAGCCGCCAGGATGTTTGACGCGATCCCCTCATCCGATTGCGTCAGCAGCTCGCGAAAATGACGGCGATTGCCGAACATGATATCCCTGATGATAACAAGGCTCCACCGATCGCCCAGCACTTCCATCGTCAGGTTGATCGGGCAGCCCGACCGTATCTCGATATCCATATCCGACTCCATGAGAAAAACCAGTTGCATTATAGGATCGGTTATGTAAGAACTCAACTAGTTTCAAAATGCAATCAGATGGAGGCTGACATGGCGCGTGTACGCGTAGCTGCATTTTCCCTTTCGGTCGATGGTTTCGGCGCAGGTCCTGACCAAAGCATCAACGATCCCATGGGCAAGAACGGAATGGGCGTACACCGGTGGTTCCTCGGCACCCGCACCTTCCGCACGATGATCGGCAAGGACGATGGCTCGACCGGCGTCGATGAGAAATACGGCGCCTTGGGCATGGCCGGCTTCGGCGCCTTCATCCTCGGCCGCAATATGTTCGGCCCTGTCAGAGGCGAATGGCCGGACGAGGAGTGGAAGGGCTGGTGGGGTCCGAACCCACCCTATCACGCGCCGACTTTCATCCTCACCCACCATGCCCGCGAGCCGATCGTCATGGAAGGCGGCACGACCTTCCATTTCATCACCGGGGGCATCGAGGAAGCGCTGGAAAAGGCCAAGGCCGCAGCCGGCGACAAGGACGTCAAGATCGGCGGCGGCGTCAGCACGGTGCGCCAGTATCTGCAGGCCGGCCTGATCGACGACATACATTTCGCCATCTCCCCGGTCGTTCTCGGTAAGGGTGAAGCCATGTTCGAAGGCATCGACCTGCCGGCGCTGGGCTTTTCCGTCAAATCCCACGAGATGACGGAACTGGCCGCCCATATCGTCCTTTCGAAGTGAGGCCGTAATGCCTTTCGTGATCTACCTTCATCCGCTCTCCTCCTATTCCCAGAAGGCCAAGACCGCCTTCTACGAGAAGAACCTGGACTTCGAGACCAGGCTTCTCGATGGAAGCGAGCCTGTTACATCGGAATTTTTCGAAAAATGGCCGATCAAGCGCTTCCCCATCCTTGAGCAAGGCGGCGACTTCATCTTCGAAGCGACAAGCATCATCGAATATATCGACCTGCTGCACCCGACCGACCACCCCTTGCTGCCCGCAGACGCCATGGCGGCAAACAGGGTACGCATGTGGGACCGCTTCTTCGACAATTACATGCAGTATCCGCAGCAGCGCATGGTCAACGCCTCGCTCGGGCGCGAGATGGAGCCCGACGACGGCTTTGTCCGCTGGAGGCAGGCGCTCGAAACCGCCTATGGGATTCTCGACGTACATATGAAAGGCCGCCGATGGGTGGCGAGCGAAGACTTCAGCCTTGCAGACTGCTCCGCCGCCCCCGCCATGCTCTATGCCGATTGGGCGCACCCGATCCCGAACCATTTCGAAAATGTCCGCGACTATCGCGCCCGCCTTCTCCAGCGCCCGAGCTATGCCCGCGCCCTCGATGAGGCCCGCCCCTACCGCCATCTCTATCCGTTGGGAGCACCGGTCGGGCGGGATTGATCGGCCGGCACCTGATGGCACCGGCCGCTCCCGATGATCAGACAAGCCCCTGGCTGAAGCCGAAGCTCGCGTCGGCCTCATCCTCGTGCACATCCTCGGCAAACAGCATGTCATTATGCGGCCGGCCGCTGCGCACCATCGGATAGACGTTCTCAAGTGCGGCGACCCGGCAGTCGAAGAGAACAGGCCTGTTAACGGCGATCATCTCCCTGATCCTGTCATCCAGTTCATCCGGTCTTTCGCACCTGAGACCAACCGCACCATAGGCTTCCGCCAGCTTGACGAAATCCGGCAGCGAGGCGGAGTAGGATCGGTCCCGGCGGTTGCCGTGCAGGATCTGCTGCCATTGCCGGATCATGCCGAGCTGCGCATTGTTGAGGATGAAGATCTTCACCGGTGCCTGATGCTGCATCGCCGCCGAAAGCTCCTTCAGCGTCATCTGCACCGAGCCATCGCCGACAATGCCGAGAACCAGCCGGCCGGGATGGGCGATCTGCGCCCCGATCGCTGCCGGCAATCCGTATCCCATCGTGCCAAGCCCGCCCGAAGTGAGCCAGCGGTTCGGCCCCTCGACGCCGAAAAGCTGTGCCGCCCACATCTGATGCTGGCCGACATCGGTCGTGACGATGGGATCGAGGCCCGAGGTCAGCGCATGCAGCCTCTCCAGCGCATATTGCGGCATGATCTCGTCATGGCGCATCTCATAGGCAAAGGAGCTTTTCGCCCGCCAGCCCGCGATCTCGCCCCACCAGGCATCGAGCCGCCTCCGCTCGGGTGCAACGGGAAGCGCCCGCCACGCTTCGATCATCCCGGCAAGCACCGCGGCAGCATCGCCTGATATGCCGATATCGACCGGGACATTCTTGTTGATCGAGGAGGGATCGATATCGATATGGATCTTCCGCGAGCCCGGCGAGAACTTGTCGGTGCGCGAGGTGACGCGGTCGTCGAAACGGGCGCCGACAGCAATCATCAGGTCACAATCATGCATCGCCATATTCGCCTCATAGGAGCCGTGCATGCCCGGCATCTTCAGCCAGTTCGGCCCTGAGGCGGGATAGGCGCCGAGCCCCATCAGGGTCGAGGTGACGGGAAAGCCCGTCAGCTCCACCAGCTCGCGCAGCAGCCGCGAAGCCTCCGGCCCGGAATTGATGACGCCGCCACCCGTATAGAGAACCGGCCGCTGCGCTTGCGCCATCAGTGCGACCGCAGCCGCAATCGCCTCCCGATTGCCATCCACCTGCGGCCGGTAGCGCGCTGGCACGGCAATCTCCTCCGGCCCGGCATAAAGCCCGCTTGCGAAGAGCACATCCTTGGGCATATCGACCAGAACCGGCCCCGGCCTGCCTGACGTGGCGATCCTGAAGGCGAGATGGATAGTCTTCGCCAGATCGTCGATATGGCTGACGAGGAAATTATGCTTGGTGCAGGGCCGCGTGATACCAACAGTATCGCATTCCTGAAAGGCATCCGTGCCGATCAGGTTGGTCGGCACCTGCCCCGTCAGGCAGACGATCGGAATGGAATCCATCAGCGCATCCTGCAGCGCCGTCACCGCATTGGTGACACCCGGTCCCGATGTGACCAGCATGACGCCGACCTTGCCGGTCGAGCGCGCATAGCCTTCGGCGGCATGACCCGCCCCCTGCTCATGGCGCACGAGCAGATGCCTGATCTTGTCCTGCTGAAAGATCTCGTCATAGATCGGCAGCACGGCAGCGCCCGGATAGCCGAAGATGTGCTCGACACCATTGTCGCGCAGCGCCTGCAGAACGATTTCGCCGCCGTTCATGAGACGGCCAGAAGAAGTGTTGGAAGAATTTTGGGTAAAGCTAGCCTTATCGCCGGTCATAGCAATTTTCCGTCGTTGATGAGGTGATTAGGGTGCGACGGGGCATAAAAAAAGGCCCCGTCAGGGACCTTGTGTTCGGCGCATGGGTGGCTAATGCCGGACGGTTACACCGTCCTGCCCATGCGCGATATCACCACGACGAGAACCATTGCGATTTTCATGGGCGGTAGAGCTAACCGCAATTTTGCGGCCCGTCAATCGCATCTGTGCGTTCGCCCCCACCCGCTGTTCGTCCTATCAGATGTTGATGGCTGATGAGTTATCGATCCGGCTTGGCTGCCGGGGCGTCCCGGCCCGCAGGCGAAACATGCCCACAGGACCGTCAGATCGTCTCCCGTCCCGAAAGCACCTCGATCGAAAGGCTGAAGAAGATCGGCGCGTCCAGCGGCTCATCCTTATCGGCGCCGAAATTGAAAGATCCGGGCTCCCACCAGAAGGCATGCTTTTCCAGAAGCGACCATGCATGGA